>JACZJK010000027.1 GCA_014860575.1 Bacteroidales bacterium | reverse complement strand
GGGTTATTTCACCCTATCATGAAGATGATCCCTCCTTTTCAGATCATCCGCACATAAAAGAGTTAGCCGAAAACTACAACCGGCTGCTTGAATTATTCTCCCAGGCTTACAATCACACGCTTACACCTTTCTGATTTTCATTGCTGAGTAGCAGCCGGCCAGCGTTACCCCTGCCAGAATTTTACAACCATGCATCAATTAACAATAGATTTTGAGACCACCGGCCACGAGCCATTAACACCGGCGCCAACAGCCCGCCAGTTGCGATCCATGTACTACGAAAACATGATTCAGGCTTCAACCCTGAACAGGGAATTAAGGCGCCAGGACACCGCACAAAGAAACGCAGAGGTGCAAGCCCACCAGAACCGGATGAACGCCTGGCTGTCATCCGACCAGAAAGCAGAAGATCAACTTGACTCCATTATCACCAGGTTTGAAAAAGGCAAACCGCTATCAAAAAACGATCTCCAAATCCTGGAATCATTATATCTTCCAGATGTGCTCCGGGAAATTCTTGTGTCTTAAACTATTGCTGAGTAGCAGCCGGCCAGCCTTAACCCTCCAAAAAACAACTATAAAAATCATGAAAAGCAAAACCACAACAATCCAAACTTTAAAAAAACCTTTTCAAGCACTTGAAAAACAGCCTAATAACCCTCGTAAAATCTTTCCCGGGATGTTGTACCTATGTTGTACCTATTAAAGAAAAAAGCCTGCAAGTGTTTGACTTACAGGCTTTTATAAAACATCAAGTGATCCCGCTGGGATTCGAACCCAGGACCCCATCCTTAAAAGGGATGTGCTCTACCTGCTGAGCTACGGAATCGGTTCCGGTTTGGAGGGCGCAAAAGTAGACCTTATTCCTGAAATATCAAAAAAAATGTACTCAAAAAGTTTTTATTAACACGATATCAGAGCGTTACTTACTAAAAATGGTATGAATTGCCAGCCAGATACACTTAGGTTCAGTACTAGTGAAAGCAACGCGGTGGCGGGTATGGGCTGGAATCATCAGATAGTCACCCGGAATAAGTTCAATTATTTCATTGTTGTCAAACTCCAGCCTTGCCTGACCCTGTATTAATAAAACCCATTCATCAAGCTGCTGATCATACCATTTACCTTCGGGGGTAATGTGCCCGGTCGAAACAATTCTTTCTACTTTGAAATTATTACCGGACAATAATATTTCAAACATTTCCTTTTCAGAATCGTTTACATACTTCTCAAGATTGAAAATATTATCACTCTTCACTTTCATACTTTTTTAACAATAATCGGCAACCTTACCACTCCATCACCCCATCACTCCAGCACACCACTACTCCATTACCTCATTTCCTAACCGTATCACTGCATCGCTGCATAACTGTATCACAACCTTACTAAAGCAAACCTTTTCCTTCCCTCATAACCAATGGTTCGTCGCCGGTACAATCAATAATGGTTGAAGGTTTATTATCGCCGAAACCCCCATCAACAACAATGTCAACAATGTTTTCATATTTTTCGTGAATCAGCTCGGGGTCGGTGGTGTATTCTATGATATCATCGTCGTCATGGATAGAAGTGGTCATAATTGGGTTGCCGAGCGCTTTTACGATTTCAAGTGCGATTTTGTTTTCCGGGATTCTGATACCCACCGTCTTTTTGCGGCTCTGAAATATCTTTGGCACATTGTTGTTTGCGTTCAGAATAAAAGTGAATGCACCAGGCAGGCTATTGCGCATTAACCTGAAAACATCATTCGGTATGGGTTTGGTAAAATCCGACAATTGGCTGAGATCAGTAAAAACGAAAGTGAAATTTGCCTTCTCTTTCCTGATGCCTTTGATTTGCGCTATACGTTCAAATGCCCTGGATTTATAAATATCACATGCCAAACCGTACACGGTATCCGTAGGATAAATTATTACACCTCCATCGCTGAGGCATTCTGCTACGGTCTTAATCAGGCGTGGATTTGGGTTGTCGGGGTGAATTGTGAGTAACATACTGGCTGCATTCATTTATAAGGCTCAAAGATAAAAAAATGGGTAAGTCGATTATATCGCACCGCTACAACCGCCTACCCTTGCTTCCTTCCGGACCTGGGGGAGTTCAGCAGGAGCTGGTCGTATAAGACTTACCCGCGGCAAAGATAAAAAAAATAAACAGTAGTTGATATTTTTCGATTGCTAATGAATCATAATGAAAATCTAATGCCACTGTGAATTATTCGTGCTCAGAGTTCTTTTTGAAATGGCCTGGATCAAGAAATTTTAGTACCATGTGGTTTTTCTTACAGATATTCATCTAAATTTGCCTGTAATCAAAACTTAACTCCATGGAAAAATCACCCACCTTATCAGTTTCTGCAGCTCTAGCTGGTTTGTACATTGGCATAGCTTCTATTGTATATTTTATGTTATTGTATGTTTTCGGGATTATGCCGGTTGGTATCCTGAAACCTATTGTAATACTGATGCTTGGCTTTGCTATAAGCATTTTGATCCTTGTGATCACTTTGAAAAACTACAGGACTACAGCTGGTGGTTATATCACATTTGTAAATGCATTCCTTTTCGCTGCAATTGCATTGATCCTCTCAACCATTATCTCAGGCTTCTTTACCTACTTGTTCCTGCTGTATTTCGAACCGGACTATATCCGCAATATTATGGAAGCACAACTAACATGGACTGAGAATTTTATGGTCAAGCAAGGGCTTCCTGACGACCAGATAGATAAAGCCCTGAGCGGAATCATTGAAAAAATGGATGATCCATCACCCGTTTCGCAGGCATTTGGTTCGCTTCATATCAGCATAATCGTAAATATTGTTGTAGCACTTATCATTGCTGCCATCTTTAAGAAACCCAAAAGTATATTTGAAGAATCTCAGCCAACCGTTGAAACTAAATATTAATGGACCTTTCAGTAGTAATACCACTATACAACGAGGAAGAATCCCTGCCCGAACTTGTGCCCTGGATCGCAAGGGTAATGAGCGAAAACGCCTTAAGTTACGAAGTCATTTTGATTGATGACGGAAGCAGCGATGGCTCATGGAAGGTAATCGAAAAGTTGAGTGCAGGTTCCGGGAATGTGAAAGGAATCAAGTTTCGGCGGAATTATGGGAAATCTGCGGCTCTGAATGAAGGCTTTATTCTTGCCCAAGGTGATGTGGTTATTACAATGGATGCTGACATGCAGGACAGCCCTGATGAAATCCCCGGCTTATTTGATATGATAAGCAAAGAAAACTATGATTTGGTTTCCGGTTGGAAAAAGCGCAGGCATGATCCGATCACCAAAACAATTCCCTCCAGGTTTTTTAACCGGATCACACGTTGGTTCTCAGGAATAAAACTGCATGATTTTAATTGTGGGTTAAAAGCATACAAACGGGATGTGATAAAAAGCATCGAAATATATGGCGAGATGCATCGCTATATTCCAGTGATCGCGAAATGGGCGGGGTTCAGAAAAATTGGCGAGAAAGTGGTGGAGCATAAGGCACGCAAGTACGGATCAACCAAGTTTGGTATGGAACGATTCGTAAATGGATTTCTTGATCTGCTTTCCATCACATTTGTTACCAGGTTTGGGCAGCGGCCTATGCATTTATTTGGTTTACTGGGAACCCTCATTTTTATTGGGGGCTTCTTCATTGCTGCATATTTAGCCTATGGGCGCTTTTTTATGGGAATCTATCGGATGACTGAACGGCCTCTGTTTTACTTTGGGCTGCTTGCTATGGTGGTCGGAACACAGCTTTTCCTCACAGGTTTTATTGCCGAAATGATTGCGCGCAACTCAAACGACAAAAACAGGTACCAGATTGAAAAACGCATAGGGTAAAAGGCTGTTTGACTGTCACACAAGAAATGAAGCCAAAGAAAGTCATAATTATCGGATCAGCTTATCCTTTGAGGGGGGGCTTGTCAAATTTCAATGAACGGCTGGCGAGAGCTTTTTTAGCCGATGGATTTGAGACAACCATTTTTACTTTCAGCATGCAGTATCCTGCAATTCTTTTTCCGGGTAAAACGCAGTATTCTTCCGATCCAAAACCGGATGATCTTGATATTGAAGTTGCCATCAACTCAGTAAATCCAATAAACTGGCTTATCGTAGGCAATAAGGTCAAGAAGCTAAAACCCGATCTTGTGATCATTAAATTCTGGATTCCTTTTATGGCGCCATGCTTGGGAACTCTGGCCAGAATCATAAGATCGAATGGCATAACTAAAGTCATAAGCATTATTGACAACATAATTCCTCATGAAAAAAGAATGTTTGATAATGCTTTGGCTGGTTTTTTTGCCCGAAGCGTTGATGGGTTTTTAACAATGTCGCGATCTGTTCTCCAACAAGTTGAGCTTTTTAATATGAAAAGCCCGAAATTATTTTCACCTCATCCGATATACGATAACTTTGGTGAAAAGATCCCACGGGAAGATGCGTGCAGATTATTGAAAATTGATCCTGTAAACAAATACATTCTGTTCTTTGGGTTCATCAGGGATTACAAAGGTCTTGATATTTTGCTTGAAGCCATAGCATTACAGGATTTTAGAAAAAAAAAGGTAAAACTATTGGTTGCCGGTGAGTTTTATACCGACTCAAGACCATACTACGACATTATCAAGAAGCACAATTTGGCTGATATGGTAATTCTTAACACTGATTTTATACCGGATTCGAAGGTTTCTCTGTATTTTAGTGCTGCCGATCTTGTAGTTCAGCCTTACAAAAGTGCAACACAGAGTGGAGTTACCCAGATCGCTTATCATTTTGAAGTACCTATGGTCATTACAAATGTGGGTGGTTTGGCAGAATTTGTGCCTGATGGGAAAGTAGGCTATGTTGTTGAACCTAATGCGGATTCAGTTGCTCAGGCTATATCAGATTTCTTTAAAGAAGATAGGACTGCATATTTTCTTGGTCAAATTCGAACGGAAAAAATTAAATATAGTTGGGATTATTTTCTTGATAATATACTCAGGCTGTACGAAGTGATTAAACCATAAGCTGAAGAATATTCGTTTGAAGTATGATAAATTCGTAACAGTTTATTGGTTAGTGTAATGAATAGGACAGGGTAGTCGTTATAGAATGATCAAAGCAAATTGAGATTATGATAATAAGAAGTAAAGCACCATTGAGGCTTGGATTGGCTGGCGGCGGATCGGACGTCGCGCCTTATTCCGATCTCTATGGCGGGGCTATCCTTAACGCGACAGTCAATATGTACGCCTATGCCACCATTATTCCACGAAATGACGGCAAAATAATATTAAACAGTTTTGATAACCGACAGTCTTTCGAGCTTGATGCTGATAAATCGCTGAAACTGAATGGCGAGCTTGATCTTCTTAAAGGAGTTTATAATCGCGTGATCAAAGATTATATCAAAAAACCACTTTCATTTGAACTTACCACTTTTGTTGATGCGCCTCCTGGCTCAGGGTTGGGAACTTCTTCCACCCTGGTGGTAACAATTTTAGGGGCATTCACTGAATGGCTTAAATTACCATTGGGAGAGTATGATATTGCACGGCTGGCATACCAGATTGAACGCGTGGATCTTGGAATGGCCGGCGGAAAGCAGGATCAGTATGCCGCTACCTTTGGCGGGGTTAATTTTATGGAGTTTTACAAGGATGATAATGTCATTGTGAACCCCTTGCGCATTCGCAACACTTATCTCAATGAGTTATCGTATAGCCTGATTTTATTTTACACTGAAACCAGTCGTCTGTCTTCAAAAATCATTGAACAGCAGGCTAGCAATGTATTGCAAAATAAGGTCGAATCCATTGAAGCCATGCACCAGCTCAAACACCAGGCTTCAATGATGAAGGAAGCTTTACTCAAAGGTGATCTGGACGAAATTGGACGAATCCTTGACTATGGCTGGCATTTTAAAAAACAAATGGCCGAAGATATTACCAATGCTCAACTCGACCTGATTTATGAAACAGCCAAAAAAGCCGGTGCCAGTGGCGGAAAGATTTCCGGTGCAGGTGGCGGAGGTTTTATGATATTTTATTGTCCCGAAAACACCCGTTCACAGGTAAGCCAGGCACTGGAAAAATTAGGAGGAAAAGTTCAGCGGTATGAGTTTACAACCATGGGCTTAACCACCTGGACGCTATAAATTGCGATAGTATCGCTCCAAGCGATCCTATCGCTAAAAAACCATAAATTAATAATGCTCCAAGCGATCCTATCGTTAAAATGATAATTTCCCGAATGTGTCATAAATATAGAACCAAAGCAAAATAAAACCACAGATCTATGCAATTCAACCAATTAGCCAGAAAGCGATATTCAACCCGAAAGTACGACACAAAACCCGTTGAAAAGGAAAAGCTTGAATATATTCTTGAGACAGGTAGGATAGCGCCTTCTGCCGCCAATTACCAACCCTGGTACTTTGTTGTCTTAGAGGAAGAAGAGTCCCGGGAAAAGATCTGGGAAGCTTACAATCGCCCCTGGTTCAAAGAAGCGCCGGTAATCATCGTATTGTGCGCTGACCATAAAATATCCTGGAAACGGCTGGACGGGAAAGACCACGCAGATATTGATATTGCCATCGCCGCCGATCACATGACCCTTGCCGCCGCTGAGCTTGGACTGGGTACCTGCTGGATTTGCAATTTCGATTCGTTGAAATGCTCTGAGGTTCTGAATTTGCCCACGCATATCGAACCGGTTGTGATCCTCTCGCTGGGATATCCCCTGGATGTTTGTGATCCTGACCGCCATCTTGCCAAGCGCAAAACGCTCCTGGAAGTTGTAAGATGGAATGGATTTGAGTAAAGAAAAGTATCTTTGCCTTTTTCCAAAAAATCCCGTTTATGGATATAAAAGCGATTATTAATGAATCAGCCAGGCTCAAATTGGAGATACTGGCTGATGAGGTTATGCTTCTACGGATCGAAGAGGTTATTGCTGCTACCGTGAATTGTTATAGAAATGGCGGTAAGACACTTTTTTGTGGAAACGGTGGCAGCGCTGCCGATGCTCAACACCTTGCTGCTGAACTTTCCGGCCGCTTCTATTTTGACCGCGAACCGCTTGATGCTGAAGCATTGCATGTGAATACTTCGTATCTCACGGCTGTCGCCAATGATTATTCTTACAATGAGGTATATGCACGTTTGGTTTCAGCCAGGGGCCGCAAAGGCGATGTGATATTTGCATTCTCAACTTCCGGCAACAGCCCGAATATTGTAAAAGCCCTTGAAGTAGCTAAAAAAAACTATTTGGTCTGCGTTGGTTTTACCGGAAAAAAACCTTCCGACATGGACGCACTCTGTGATATTATTTTCAAGATGCCAACGGCCGATACCCCCCGCATCCAGGAGTTACATATTTTACTTGGCCATATTATTTGCCAGGGAGTTGAAGAAACCTTGTTTAAACGTTCATGAGAATTCCACATTCCACATTCCAAATTCCAAATTCCAAAATCCAAATTCCAAAACATCCAAATGAATAATTTCAATTAGCAGAATAATTCATTAAGAAATGGAAGGTTTAATAATCTTGAATCTTAAATCTGAAATTTTGAATTTAAGAAATCGTCAATCTGAAATCGTCAATCTGAAATCGTAAATTACCTATGCCCGAAGCCATCATACTTGCCGGCGGTTTTGGAACCAGGCTGCAAAAAGTACTGGGCAATATCCCAAAGTCAATGGCCCCGGTTGCCGGGCGTCCTTTTTTGGAATACCTGCTCGATTATCTGATTTTACACGGGATCAATAAATTTGTGTTGTCTGTAGGTTACCGAAGTGAATTTATAAGTGAACATTTTGGATCAGAATACAGAGGTGTTGAAATCGTGTATGCTATTGAAGAAGAGCCTTTGGGTACCGGAGGCGCCATCAATCTTGCTCTGGGTAAATGCCATGACGATCATGTATTGGCCCTGAACGGCGACACACTTTTTCTTGCTGATCTGAAAGATTTTTACTCGAAGCATCTGAGCTATAATCCCAGAATTAGTATTGCATTGCGCGAAGTGGAAGATATTTCGAGGTATGGCTCGGTTCGGATCAATAATGATTTTATTCTTACTGCCTTTGGTGAAAAGTCGGCACAAAGAATTGAAGGACTGATCAATGCCGGAATATACTGCATAAATCGAGAATGGTTCATGGCCAACACTTTACGCGGGGCATTTTCCATTGAAAAGGATTGTTTCGGGCAATGGTACAAACAGGGACTGATTGCTGGGTTTCCGTACAATGCTTATTTTTTGGATATTGGCATTCCGGAAGATTATCAAAGAGCACAACATGAGTTTGAAAAACTTACATATTGATGCGTCCTGGACTTTATTCCTTGACCGTGATGGTGTGATTAATCAACGGCTTCCCGATGATTATGTTAAATCACCAGACGAGTTTGAACTGATTGCAGGAGTTGCTGAAGCAGTTATGGATCTTAGCACAAGGTTCGGGAAAATTATAGTTGTTAGCAACCAGCAAGGCATCGGTAAAGGTTTGATGACGGAAAGCGACCTGGAAATGGTTCACAAAAAAATGTTCAGCCTGATCAGTAATGCCGGTGGAAAGATTGATGCGGTGTTTTTTGCTTCATCGCTCGCCCACGAGCAAAATATCATGCGAAAACCAAACATAGGCATGGGGTTGGCGGCTCGTAAAAAGTTTCCGGAAATCCGGTTTAAACGTTCGATCATGGCAGGTGATTCTTTCGGCGATGTTCAATTCGGAAAACGCCTGGGCATGAAAACAGTCTTAATCGGCGATGATGTTAACATTGCAAAACTTCATCCCAAACTTGTAGATTACCATTTCGCGGATCTCCATTCATTTTCAAAAGCGTTGGTAAACTCATGAGATCATTGCATTTTAACACCTAAAGCTCATCAAACTATCCATCCATGCACCCAACTACCATTCTCCTGATTTTTGCCGCTTATACTTCAATGCTTTTTGTGATCGCATGGTTCACATCGCGGAAATCAAACAATGAATCTTACTTTATCGGAAATCGCTCATCGCCCTGGTATATTGTAGCGTATGGCATGATAGGGGCATCGCTTTCGGGAGTAACTTTTATTTCGATCCCCGGAGATGTTGGCACTTCGCACTTTTCGTATATGATGATCGTGATTGGTTACCTGCTGGGTTATGCCGTGATCGCACAGGTTTTGTTGCCTTTATATTATCGGCTGAACCTAACATCAATTTACTCCTACCTCGAAACACGCTTTGGGTTCTTTTCCTATAAAACCGGAGCTTTTTTCTTTCTTCTTTCCCGCAGCATTGGCGCATCTTTCAGGGTATTTCTTGTAGTGAATGTGCTCCAGCTTTTTGTATTTGATGCCTGGAATGTTCCATTTGTTGTTACTGTGATCCTGTTCATGGGCCTCATCATTCTCTATTCCTTCAAGGGTGGGATCAAAACCATTGTCTGGACTGATACCTTACAAACAACTTTCATGGTCTTAGCTGTGATTGTCAGTATATTGCTTATCTCAAAAGATATGAACCTTTCCCTGGGTGCGCTGATAAAAGCTGCTGCCGACAGCGAGTATTCACAGATGATCATCACCGATTGGACTCACAGGCACTTTTTCCTGAAACAGTTTTTTGCCGGAACCTTTATTGCTATTGTGATGACCGGACTTGACCAGGATATGATGCAAAAAAACCTCAGTTGCAGAAACCTTCGCGATGCTCAGAAAAATGTGTATGTAATGAGTTGGATGCTTGTTCCGGTGAACCTACTTTTCTTGTTCCTGGGATTGGTGCTTTATCTTTACGCTAACGCCAATAATGTAGTTATTCCCGGAAGCACAGATGACCTTTTCCCTATTATTGCCTTGCAACATCTTGGGCCGGTAGCAGGCATTATTTTCTTCATCGGGCTTGTGGCGGCTGCATACTCCAGCGCTGACGGTTCACTTACTTCACTTACAACATCATTCAGTGTGGACTTCCTGGGGCTGAAAAAAAATGAATTGTTGAGCGAAAAAAGGAAGATTCAGATCAGGCAATGGGTGCATTTTGCAATGGCTTTCCTGCTGATTCTGATGATCCTGATCTTCCGGGCCATCAGCGACCAGTCAGTAATACAAAAACTTTTTACCATTGCCGGCTATACCTACGGGCCTTTGCTCGGATTATATTCTTTCGGTTTATTTACCAGGTTTTCAGTAAAAGACAAATGGGTTCCTTTGATTGCTATTCTTTCACCAATCATCTGCTGGCTTTTAAGTGCGAACTCAGAGCAATGGTTGTGGGGTTATAAATTCGGGTTTGAACTGCTTATTCTTAACGGACTGATAACTTTTATCGGATTGTGGATGCTCAGAAACAAAACAACCAGATGACTGTTTTATGACATTCCGGGAAAGTAAGAGACAAGACACAAGAACCAAGAGGCAAGAATCAAGAACCAAGTCCCAAATCCCAAGTCCCAAATTCAAAGAAGAACCAAATGACAAATTAACCAATCGGTAAATTAACCAAACACTACTCCAACACTCCAATACTCCATTACTCCAAACCAAGTCATAATCAGCATCACAGCATCACAACAAAACCAATCAAAACATGAGCAACATACGCTTTAAAGCACTTGAGAAATCATGGTCGAGAACCAAAAAGCAATCTAATGTACCGAATGCTAAAGTATCCGACTATTTCGGCGAACTGGCTTTTAACAGGGCAGCCATGCAGGAATATCTTCCGCAGGAAGTGTACAAGAAGGTACTACACGCCACTGAAACCGGTTCGCGGCTCGACCGATATATTTCCGACCAGGTGGCAGCATCAATGAAAGCATGGGCAGTAAGCAAAGGAGTAACGCATTATACACATTGGTTTCATCCGCTTACCGGCGCCACTGCCGAAAAACATGATGCCTTTGCCGATCCTACCGACGATGGCAGTGCAATAGAAAATTTCAAAGGCACTGACCTGATCCAGCAGGAACCCGATGCTTCAAGTTTTCCCAGCGGTGGCATGCGCAATACTTTTGAAGCACGCGGCTATACTGCCTGGGATCCGACTTCACCGGCATTCATCATTGATAAAACCTTGTGCATTCCTACAGTATTTGTTTCCTACACAGGCGAATCACTGGATTACAAAACACCACTTCTAAGAGCGCTTGGTCTGGTTGACAAAGCTGCTACAGATATTTGCAGATATTTTGACAAGCACACCAAAAGGGTGCATGCAACATTGGGGTGGGAGCAGGAGTATTTCCTGGTCGACAGTGCTTTGTTTCGTGCCCGCCCTGACCTTGCGCTTACCGGCAGGACAGTTTTTGGCCATTCTTCAGCCAAGGATCAGCAATTATCCGATCACTATTTCGGAACCATACCCGAGCGTGCACTGGACTTCATGAAAGATTTTGAGTACGAAGCCCATCGTTTGGGAATTCCAGTAAAGACACGTCATAACGAAGTTGCTCCCGGTCAATTTGAATGTGCACCAGTTTTTTCTGAGGCAAACCTGGCTGTGGATCAGAACCAGTTGTTGATGCACCTCATGGAGCGGGTTGCTGTGCGTCATGATTTTAATGTGCTTTTTCATGAAAAACCTTATTCAGGTGTGAATGGCTCGGGAAAACATAATAACTGGTCGCTGATGACGGATGCCGGCGAGAACCTGCTCTCGCCAGGGAAAACCGCAAAATCAAATTTCCGTTTCCTCGTTTTCCTGGTAAATGTAATCAAGGCTGTAAACAATTATCCTGAGCTACTCAGCGCCTATATTGCATCCGCAGGCAACGATTTGCGGCTTGGCGGACATGAAGCTCCTCCGGCTATCATTTCTGTGTTTATTGGATCGCAACTTTCTCAAACTCTCGATGAATTTGAAAAGAGCAAGAAAAACGGCAAAGTCAAATCCGGAAAAAGCGGGGGTCTGAATATCAACATCCCCAAAATTCCTGAAATCTTACTTGATAATACCGATCGCAACCGCACATCGCCTTTTGCATTCACAGGAAATAAGTTTGAATTCAGGGCGGTTGGCTCCTCTTCCAATTGTGCCCGCCCGATGATTGCACTAAATTTGTTAGTGGCTGATCAGTTGATTCGGTTCAAAAACGATGTTGAAGCCCATGTTAACATGGGAACCAATAGAGAAGAAGCAATTTTTATGGTGCTCAGGCAGTATATTGCTGATTCAAAGCGCATCAGGTTCGAAGGGAATAGCTACAGTGAAGAATGGAAACTAGAAGCCAATAAGCGGGGATTGCAAAATATACAAAGTACGCCCCTTGCATTGCACGCTTTCGTTGAGCCACATATCATTGCGCTTTATAAAAAGCATAATATTCTTAGCGAACGCGAACTGCTTGCACGTTTTGAGATCAAACTGGAGCAGTACACCAAGAAAATCCAGATCGAATCACGGGTACTCGGTGATCTGGCATCAAACCATATCATACCCACCGCAATTCGTTATCAGAACACGTTGATCGAAAATGTGAAAGGCCTTAAAGAGGTGCTGGATTCAAAAACCTATGTAAAGCTTTCAAACAACCAGATTCAGACCATCAAGGAAATTTCCGAACACATCAGCGAAATAAAAGCCAATGTTGCCCTCATGCTCGAAGAGCGCAAAAAGGCAAACCGCATGGAATCTGTGAGCGAGAAAGCCCTGGCCTATAGCGCCCAGGTTTATCCCTACCTTGAAGTGATCCGCACCCATGTTGATAAACTGGAGTTACTCGTTGACGATGAATTGTGGCCGATGCCGAAATACAGGGAGTTGCTTTTTATAAGGTAAAAGCCCCAAGCCCCAA
>JACZJK010000026.1 GCA_014860575.1 Bacteroidales bacterium | reverse complement strand
GGAGATGGGGAAATGGGGAGATGGAAGGGATCCAAGCCCTGAGGTACGAAGGGATTGAAGCCCTGGAAATGGAGAATTGGGGAAAATAGGACTAAGAGACTTAGAGACGCGAACCTCGAACCCGTAAACTTGAACCTTGAACTTTTGAACCTTGATCTTTGATCTTGTTTTTGGTCTTGGGATTTGAGAATTGGGACTTGAGACTTGATGCAATGGATTAAATTACTTGAAATTTATAAAGTTAACTTTATGAATTTGGGTGAATTTGTAAAGTCATTTAAAAATCGTGTTTAGGATTCATCGCGATTTACAATAATTAACGAAAGTGCAATGGAAAGACCAAACCGAAAATATCAGGGCGAAGTTGGGTTCATTTCCGGAAAATATAGGAACGAAGTTTACCAGCTACGCTGTATAACCGCGAAAGACGCGAGGGCGCAAAGCATTAAAAACTTAGCGTCTCTGCGCCTTTGCGGTAATCAAATTTATAAATTTGGTTTTCTCCTTGGGATTTTACTTCAGCCTCGCTGTTGCCACACCGATATGGCTGCGGATTTCACCGATAATTCCGTAGTCGTAATACATCAAACAGAGGGTGTCGAGAAAAAGTAGCGACGGGCCTTCAAAAGTTATTTCGACGAGATTATCCGCATGCCGGTCGTAATCAATGGTGTAAACAGGATTTCCTGCGTACCTTTCCCAGACAATACCATCACGGCTGAATGCATATCCCATGGCCCCAACATGTATGTTTTGAGTTGTTTTAAAACCTCCGTAGTACATCTCATATCCTATCGAACTGCTGAACACATGGCATGTCCAGATCAACTGGTCATCCCATTCGCCGGGCCTGCCGGTTTTTAACACAGGGTCGCTGTCAGCAAAAGGTCTTTGGGTGGTAGCAGGATTGTTGTACTTTTTCCAGTTGATTCCGTCAGTTGACATAGCCATGCCAAGGTACAGATGTTGATTGCCTGCGAAGTCGGCGCCACCTGAGTAATACATCCTGTAAACGCCATCATCCGATTGGATAATTGAACCAGGAAAAAGATAATCATCATCCCATTCACCCATTCTACCTGCCGTAAGAACAGGTTTGTTGTCTTTTGTCCATGGCCCGGTAAGTGATGTAGCCGTAGCCCTGCCTATGTATTTACCCGGTCCAAAGGAAGCTGTTTCGATTGCATTGAAGTACATCACCCACAACGAATCCTGCCTGATCACCACCGGTGCGCCTACTCCGAAAGCATCATAACCTGTTCCGTCAGGAGCTAACAGCGGGTTTCCTTCAAATTTCATGAAGCAATACCCATCCGTTGAAATGGCCAACTCAACAGCCGCTATATTGTTTCTTTGAACTCCCATAAAAAAGAGATAATATATGGATTCATCTATTACCACATAGGGCAGTGCAACATATAGATCGTCCCATTCGCCAGCAGCACCATGGCTTAATACAGGATTGCCATCGTAAGCCTGGAATTTCAAAGGTCTGGGCGTTTCATCCTGATTGCAGCCAATGATTAAAAAAGGCATCAACCCTACAAACATTATGTAAAAGCTGCTTTTCATTATCTTTACTTTGAAAAATTTTTTACCTGATTGTTTCTACTTCAACTTCGCCGTCGCCATGCTAATTTCTCCTTTCACCGTTCCATAATCGTAAAACATCAGGCATACCGTATCACGGAAAACCAGCCATGGGCATTCAAAATTTGCTCTTACACCATCGTGTGCAATGTAAGGATCTTCTTGTTTAGTATATACCGGATTGCCTGAATATTTGTTCCACTTAATACCGTCTTTACTGTAGGCAAACCCAATATGGCCTTCCTGAACCCTGTTTATGAAACAAAATCCATCATAATACATCTTAAAATAACCAGACTCCTGATAGACAAATGCAGAAAAGACGCCGGCATCATCCCATTCCCCATCTTTACTATCAGTAAGTATGGGATCACTGTCAGCATAGGGGCGCTGCCCGGTGGATGGATCATTGTGCTTTTTCCATGTAATTCCGTCATCAGAGGAGGCCATTCCGATGAAATAACTATCACGTTTAACAAAGTCAATCCCACCGCCGTAATACATTCTGTAGGTTCCATCTTCAAGAACCACGACAGAAGTGGGAAAAGCATATCCACCATCCCATTCCCCTGCTTTGCCGGCACTTAAAACGGGCTTCTCATCTTTGACCCAGGGGCCGGTCAGTTCCCGTGCGGTGGCTCGTCCAATGTAAGGTCCCGGGCCATAGGTTACTAATTCGCTTGAGCCAAAATACAACACCCACAGTGAGTCCTGCCTGATAATGACAGCCCCACCCACATGCCAGGCATCATAACCTTTGCCATCGGGCGAAAGGATAGGATTGGCCGCATACTTGGTGAAATTATAACCGTCAGTTGAGGTGGCCAGTCCAACTGCTATTTTGCCCTGGACATTACTGCCATTGTAAAACATATAGCAAAGGCTGTCGTGCCAATATACGTAAGGTCCAATTAGGAACAAATCATCCCATTCGCCCGGAGCACCGGGGCTTAAGACAGGATTGCCTTTATAAGCTTGAAATTGCAGCGGTTTGGGTACATCATCCCGATAGCAGCCAATGGCAAGTAAAAGCGTCAGCGCGATAAGTACAAAATACAGGTTGTGCCTCATAACTTTATTCCTACCGGAAATCTGAAATCGTAAATCATAATACGTCATTATTTAATCTTCATTCGTCATCCTTCACCAACAGCGGTATTCCAAACCTCACCAGTGTTCCGCAGGGATTGCCGGCTTCGTTTTTAAGATCAAGGATTTCGAGTTGGCCTTTGCCTTTGAGTTTTTTATTTAATGGCATCAGTCGTTCGCGTGTAATGGATGTGGACATGGAACGGTGGCGGATGTTGCGTCTTCCCTCAATTTCGGCAGCCATATCCCTACCTACGCCATCATCTTCCACCTCGAACCTGAGCATTCCGTCACCGGGCGCATAGCGGATTTGAATCATACCGCTGCCTTCGAGGTGTTTGATGCCATGCTCAATCGAATTCTCAACGAAAGGTTGCGCCAGCATCGGAGGCACCATGGTTTTTTCCGGGTCAATATAGGGGGAAACCGCAATGGAGTAATCAAACTTTCCGGCATAACGAACCTTCTGTAGTTCAAGGTAATTCCTGGTGGCTTCAACTTCGTTCTCAAGGCTCACATTCTCTTCCACTGAGTTATCAAGCACATTTCTGACCAGTTGTGAGAACCTTGAGAGGTAAATGGTGGCCTCATCTGTTTTTTCGTTGATGATGTAATTCTGTATGCTGGCCAGCGAGTTGAAGAGAAAATGCGGGTTCATCTGTGCACGGAGCAACCGCTGTTCCATTGAAGCTGACTTCTGTTCAGCGAGGCTGCGACGACGTTGAATGAACATCAGCAGGCCCATGCTGAATAAAAGGATCGCACCACCAACCGAACCAAAAATCAGCAGCGACTGGTTCAGCCTCATTTTTCTCAATTCGTTTTCCTGCGACAGCGTCCTGATCTTTTGATCTGTTTTTTCGGCTTCGGCTTCGGCCATGATCAGCTCAAACTGGCGCGCCTGCTGCTGGGCATAAATGCTGTCGCTGTATTGATAGATCAAGTGCAGATATTCTATTGCTTTGTTGGTTTTTCCTCTGGCCATTTCGAGCTTAAACTGCCGCTCATACATATAAACCCTGTGTTGTTGCGCAAGGATATAGTCAACCATTTTTCCAAACGAATTAAATGGTCCGGTAGAAGAATGCTTATAGGGCGTCATCAGCACAGTATCCAGGTGATTTTTGCTGTTTTGTAGGTTAACCTCAGCTTGTTTGAATTTCCCTTCTTCAATATCGATCGCCGCGAGGTAATTTGAAATGGCTCCCATCAGCAGATGAAGGCCAGCCTTTTGTGCCGCCAGGAATGCTTTCTCGTGAAATGATCTTGCCAGCACCAAATCAACCGTTGACCCTTCGAATTCCCATCCACTCCGGTCGAAATTGTTGCCCAGATTGAGGTAGTTTACGGAGATCAATGTTTCATCGCTCATCTGTTTTCCGATTTCCAGAGATTCATAATTGCAATCAATGGCTTTTTGCCGGCTTTCAGGAGTTAACATTGCGGAATAAGCCCATCCCAAAACATTAAATCCAATTGCCCTTAAATATTGGTCGTTGAGTTTCTCACACTCAGCCAGGAATATTTTAACATAGTATTCAGCACTGTCAGGCTGGTTGTCCATGAGGTATGTAAACGCTAAAGCGTAAGGTACCTGCAGCGCCTGTCGGTCATCGTGTATGGCTTTGAAGCTCTTTAATGCCAGTTTGTAAAATGAAATGGATTTTTCGGTTCTGCCAATATAATAATTGATGTTGCCGAGCTGCATATAGAGTTCGCCCAGTTTCTCAGTTGGGTTCATTTCTTCAAGCGTTTTCAAGGCCGACAGATAGGAAAGAAGTGCATTTTTCAGGTCCATCCTGTAATAATATGCATTCCCTGTATAAAGCCGGGCTGCTCCTACTCCGGCAGAGTAGCCATAAACGGTTGCGCTTCTTTGGGCCTGCGCAGAATAAGCAATGCCTGAATCAAAATTTACTGGTGCATAGATCGCTGCAATCTGATTCATCAGATCCACCTGGTCTGTGGACCCGGACTGGGACAAAAGTTGTTTAAGGCTATCAATTTCTTTATTCTCACTAATTGGGAAGTGTTGACCCCTGATCGTCAGAGATGTTAGGATAAAAACTGTGAAGATTGGTTTGATCAACATAAAATTTCACTTAAACCTGATAACATTTGATTGCCTTTCCTTCATCATATTGCTATCCTGCGAACCTATGCCCAGTTTTCAGAAATCATCAAACTTACGCCATCTTCTCCATGATTTCCAGCAGTTCATCCCTCTTGCGCGATGCCACCGGAACTTTCATATTGTTTGAAAGAACAATGCTTCCTCCATCCTGCCTTTCGAAGCGTTTGATGTGCGATAAGTTGATGAGATAAGATTTGTGAACACGGTAAAATCCAAGGACTGAAAGCAGTTCTTCGTATTCTTTCAGCGTTTTGGATACCATGATGTGATCGCCACCGGCAGTATGAATGGTTGTATAACAATCGTCAGATTCGCAGTTTATAATATCTTTAACTTCAAAAAGGTACACATTATCTGTAGTTCTTACGATGATTTTCTTCTGCTGGTTTGGGATAGCTTTCAGGTTTTCTTCCAGTGCTTTCACCTGGATATTGAATTGATCCTGGATTAGTTTACCGGCCCTTTCAATTGCCTCCACCAGCATCAGCGGATTTACCGGTTTTAACACGTAATCCACAGCGCTGAATCGGAAAGCCTGAAAGGCATAACTTTCAAAAGCGGTAATAAAAATCACCTTGAACACTATGGGCGAGAAAGCTGCCAGTATATCAAAACCGGTTCCGTCTTCCATTTGAATATCAAGCAATACAATATCCGGGTTCAGTTCCTTTATTGCATTTACACCGGTTTTAACTCCATTGGCAGAACCAACAAGAGTAACATGGGGGCAATGTTTCAAAAGAAGCTTTTCCAGCGAATCGCGCATGTGCGCTTCGTCGTCAATGATGAGGACACGAAACATTAGAATCTTTTTGTCAAAATGACGATAAAGATACAATATCAAAGCGCTCAGTGCAAGCGAAATACAATAATTAATTGTCCTGAGCGTAGAGTGTTGTCACAAGCCGGAAATGCTTGCTTCAAGCGACTGATTGTCTCTTTTGATGCTTTACAAATCAAACCAGTTTATTCGGCTCCGGGCAGCTTGATGAAACGGGTATGAGAAATACGGTTATCGGCTTTGAGAACAACCTGATATGCTCCTGCTGGCAGCAAGGATATATCGATCCTGAGATTTTCGTCAGAACCATTTGGAACAACCTTCAGGACAATACTTCCGGTCATGTTTATGATCATTATCTCAGTTTTGGAGCCGGGTTTCAGATTGTGATCCAGATAAATATAATTTGTAGCCGGATTAGGAAATACCAGTTGTGCAGAGCTTTCTTCATTCGCAATATGGTTCGAACCCAAAGAATTGCAAGTACCGGGCATATTCGTATCAAGCCAGAGAAACCGGTTCGCAATCCATGATTTAAGGGATGCAGTTTCAGTGGCATACGTTGGAGGATAAGGCCATGGGTTTGGCCAGATATAAATACCAAGGATGTCCCAGACCATGAAATTCCTTTGCTGTGGTTCATCCAGCAGTAAAGCCAGGCTGTCAATGTAATTATTGATGTGAGCATTACCAAGGACATTTCCCCTCAGGAAGTTCCAACGGCAATTCAGGTTGTTGGCAAAGGTTGGATCCTGAAGTAGCCGGTTCCACCAGAATGGCACCTGCCACCAGTCCCAGGGGCATGGGAACTGGTAAGCCCAGCCTGAATATGAATCTCCGCCACAATAATCGGCATTGTGCCAGGCAAGGTCGTAATCCCAAACCGGCCCCATGCGCAGTTTTCCTCCGAGGCTATTACGCTGTTTGTGAATAAATGTGCTGAGCCTATAACCGTCAACGTTCTTGCTGAATTCATTCACAATGAAATAATCGAAAAATGTATCTTCAATAGCATAATTGCGCCATCCTGTAGAAGGATTTGTAAAATTCGACCCTTGCAATGCTGTTTCAAAAGAATGCACGTACGACTGGATGTATGTTTTTTGCTGTGGTGTTATGTTTGTTGCCTTCGGATATTCGTACTGGAAATAGATATACTGCCCGTTGGGGTATTGGGGAGGTGGATAATCTGAAATCCAGCCATCGCCGCCACCGCCGGTTTGTTTGTCAATTTTGATGATATACCCTCCTGTTAATGAATCACCGGTATTGTTGGTTTCGTTCATCTTGGCAATGTTTACCCTGTTGGCATCGCGTTTGATTTTTTCCGAAAAAAGATACACCCCTTTGTAGCGGTTGTTGATAAACAATTCCACAAAAACGTAGCGCGTGGCGTAATAACCCATGTTCTGCCAGATTTGATAAGCCATGGCATTGCGCATCATGGTCTTATCCGTGAAGTTGGCGTTCAGGATATAATCAGCTTCGGCAGGCATACCAAGCAAAGAAACGTTGAGGTCGTTGCCCGCTGCATCCCAGGTTTCAATTCCGTAACTTTTCTTTGGAAAGGATTGTGAACTTGATCCCCTTAACTCGATGCCGAGATGTCCTGAATAAGCCGGACTGTCACCGGGATGGTTCATGTTTCCTGGGCCATTGTCAATGATGTGAAATGTAGCCGGGATCTTGGGATCATCAATTATTTCTTCGAATTCCGTATCTATAAAAATCAAGGGAAGGTTGGAAGATGTAAATGGAAAAGGAATCCCCGGATTATTGCCAAAAACAATGTTCCAATTTTGCAGATAACCCTGGTTGTTATAAGGGGATTGATCGAGAATGCGTAATTTCCAGGTACCGTTTCCATTTTGTCCGTTGTTCAGGTATCCGATGTTCTCAATAGGCCTGTACTGACCCGAATATGGTGCGCTGCCCTTAAAAATGGTCGTGTTCGCAAAGTCGCTGAAACAGGTTGAAGTAAAATTGCTGCCGTAGGCGTTGGCATCGCAGAGCATAACATAGCTTCCATCAGGGGCAATCAATTGAATGCGGAGTTCGTAAAGATATGGATGAGAAATGCTGAAACACACTTTTTCAAGACCAAAAACCGTGTTGATGTTTTGAGGGTTCAGCCCGCTTATATTTAACTGGAAGTATGAAGCCGTTCCATTATCAGCAATGATGCCTCCTGTGCCAGAAAAAGTTTGTGCACTTGCCAATGAAGTATAAAGGAAAAGACAGGCATAAATGAGTAGAAAGGACTTTGCAGGCAGCTTAATGAAACGAGGCATCGGTAATATTTTGTGTTGGATGTTGAAACAGCACCAAAGGTAGCATGAATAATGTTTTAAAAGCGTTGTGAGCCAATAAAATGATTACGAACAGCAAACAAATCAAGGCCAAAATAGTCTCATTTCAATTTTCAACGGTTTTTGCCCGGGGTGTTGATAAATCGTTTTAGTTTTATTCTACATTTGTAGGTGATTTAGCATTTCAATTGCTTTGCCTATGAAAAAAAACCTACACTTTTTCATCTGTTTCTTACTATTAAGCATGTATGTCGTTGCACAGGAAAGGAACGTTTCAGGGATTATCAGTTCTGCCCAGGATGAATTGCCTCTGGTAGGGGTAACAGTCCAGGTAAAAGGAACCACTTTCGGAACCGTAAGCGATATTGACGGAAGGTTCACACTCCATGCCATTAGCTCCGAAACTATTTTAGTTTTTAGCTTTATTGGGTTTGAAACACAGGAAATCACCGTGGGCGATGCTGTCCTGCTGAATATCCGCATGGCTCCAACTGTGAGCGAACTCGAGGAAGTGGTTGTTACGGCCCTGGGCATCACGAGGCAAAAACGTGAAATTGGTTATTCTACTGAAACCATCGGAGCCACGACAATTATTGAAGCCCGCGCGCCCAATGTGCTGAATGCCATTGCCGGAAGATCGGCGGGGGTGCAGATTTCGCAGGGCGATGGCGTGGAAGGTGGTTCAACAAGGATCGTGATCAGGGGCAACAACAATATCGGGTCGGATAATCAACCCCTGATTGTCGTGGACAATATCCCAATGGAAAACATACCCGGCCTCTCCAATATTGGCCGTGGTGTTGACTGGGGCAGCGTAATCAACGACCTGAACGCCTATGATATCGAAAGCATGACACTGATGAAAGGCGGTGCGGCTTCAGCGCTATATGGTTCACGAGGTGCAAACGGAGTATTGTTTATCACTACTAAACGGGGAACAAGACAAAAAGGGATTGGGGTTACTTATAATGTAGATCATCGTGTCACGGTGCCCTACCTTTACAGGGAAGTTCAGAATACTTACGGGCATGGAGGCCCGATTTCGTTTACACCGCCTACATTTCCTATGTCGGGCGATACCCTGCTTTATCCAGGCATTTATGGCAACGCAAACCTAATCCTTGACCAGGATGGCAAAACTTCGAGCACTTCAGCTGAGTTTGGCTATTATGGAACAGCCGTATCCTGGGGTCCGAAAATGGAGGGGCAAATGGTAAAATGGTGGGATGGGCAGATGCGGCCTTACTCGCCCCAGCCCGATAACCTGAAAATCCCATACCAGAATGGCTATACCACCACACATAATATTTCTGCCGCTGGGGGCAGCGAGAAAGGAACCTTACGGGTTTCCATCACCCGGCAGGATAGCAAACCCATCGTGGATAACAGCAATTTCAACCGCACCACCGTCAATCTGGGTTCGAACCTTAAAATCAGCAATAAGCTAAGAACCGACCTCGTGATTTCTTTCATTAATTTCCAGCGCTTAAACAGCCCTATGCTTGGCGAAGACTGGAACTCCTTCAACAAAGGCCTGCTGTATGAATGGCCGCGAAGTTACAAGGGAATTGATAAAGATAATTATGCCAACGCCGATGGTTCTCAAAACCCGCAGCCAGGCACTCCATTCCAGTATGTGAGCCGTACCCTATGGTGGGAGTATTACAATAACAACACAACCCTCGACCGAGACAAATACACTGCCGCACTGACGCTGGTTTATGACATCGCACCCTGGCTGAATGCACTTGGAAGGGTTAGCAGGGACTTCACCATTGAGCAGTTTGAAACACGCCACAAACCCATTGATGCCATTGGCCTGGAAAATGGAAAATACAGCAACGGCCTTTCGCGCAACATCGGCGACAATTACGATTTTACGATCACTGCTTTCAAGGATGCTTTTCTGAACTCAAAATTTGATGTTCGTTTAACTGCTGGCGCTACCCGATGGAACCAGGATTATTACTTTATCAACGGAAGTTCAGGCATCTGGTATTATCCCAATATGTACACCTTCTTCAATTTCACCGAAAATACTTACAGCACCGATGAAAATAGCAATACAATTGTTGAAAAGCCCGGAAATTCAGCCGAATCAATGGTGCCGAAAGAAGGGGTTTTGCGTAAAAGAAACAACTCTGTTTATTCTTTCCTGAACCTGGCCTATGACAATTATCTTTTCCTTGAAATCACCGGGCGCAACGACTGGTCGTCATCATTGCCTCCTTCAAGCAATTCGTATTTCTATCCTTCTGTTTCGCTTAGCTTCATCCCGACCGAAGCATTTAATATTACCGCCCGCCACCCCTGGTTCAATTTTATGAAAATCCGGGGTGGGATCGCACAGTCAGCCACTGATGCAGCGCCTTATCTGCGAAATTTTTACTATACCACAAGCCTTTTTGGCGGGCAACAGGCATCGGGCTTCCCGGGAACCATACCACCGCTGGATCTCAAGCCACAACGTGTAAACGCTTACGAAACAGGTATCACACTTGGATTCTTTGACAACCGTATTGACCTCGACCTCACATATTATTATTTCTACTCTTTTGATCAGATCATTCCGAACCTGCCTTTGCCGGCTTCATCAGGCGCATTCAATATTATGACCAACGAAGGCATCGTTACGAACCGGGGATTTGAAGTAATACTGAACACTGTTCCTGTCAGGTTAAAAAATCTTACCGTACGAACCGGAATCAATCTGGCGCACAACCGCAACAAAGTGGTTAGCCTTGGTGGCGCTGCCGATGCATATTTGCTGGCTGACATCTGGGGGCTCAACGGACCGGCAATGATCCTGAGCGAAGGCGATGATTATGGAACCATCAGCGGTTTTGATTACTTATATGACGATAACGGCAACCGCATTGTGAACGCTGAAGGAACCAAATACCTGATTACCGATACCCGAGTGCCGATCGGAAATGCCTCACCTGATTTTATCGCCGGATGGAACACCCATGTCAGCTATAAAAACTTCAGATTCGGGATGCTGATTGACACCAAATGGGGCGGCGATATTTACTGCGGATCATACGTAATCGGCCTGCAAACCGGCCAAAGCCCTGAAACACTTAAAGAACGCGAGGGAGGCGGATTGCCCTATACCGATCCGGCTGGGAATACAAGCAATATTGGAATAATACTCGAAGGGGTTCATGAGGATGGAACTCCCAATAATACAGTGGTTCACTATTACTACAAGTACCTGCCTAATGCCGGCGGGTGGGGCAAGATTATCTCCACTCCCGGCATTATTGAAAACACCTGGGTAAAAATGCGTGAAGTTTCACTGGCATACACACTCCCACAAAAAATGGCAGCATCAACAAGGGTTTTTCAAAATCTGACCCTAACGTTAACAGGCCGTGATCTGTTTTATTTTTATACGACCCTACCCGATAAAATCAACCCGGAAGGAATTATGGGCTCAGGAAATGCACAGGGATTTGAATGGGCTTCGTTCCCGGGAACACGGAGCTTTGTAGTTGGGGTTAGCGCGGGGTTTTGATTAGTAAAGCAATGGTTTATGGAAGATGAGAAGATGAGAAGATCAGAATGTGAGAAAGTGAGAAAGTGAGCCTGAGAGACGAAGGGACTTAGAGACGGGCAGAATGGGAGTGATGGAGTATTGGAGTGATGGAGTGATGGAGTTGTTAAAAAGTTAAAATTGGTGAATTTGTTAATTAGTTTAATGGTCAATATTAGTGTATTTGTCTTTTCTTGGGGCTTGGGGCTTGGAACTTGGAGCTTAGGGCTTGGGGCTTTGAACCTTGAACTTTGAACTTTGAAGACTGAACCCCGAACATCGAACTATTAAAAACTATGAATAAAACAAAACACCTTCCTCTGATAGCATTTCTGCTTGCAACTATGCTGCTGGGTTCGTGCACCAAAGATTTTGAGGAAATCAATACCAACCCGCATGGATTTACCACGGCAAGCGATGGCGCTTTGTTCAACAACGTGATCAAATCAGTGCAACCCGGAGGGAACGAGCAGTTTTACATCAACAATGAAATCCTTTATAAACAAACGCAACTTGCTGCACTCACACGGGAAGCCTGGGGCAATTTCACGCTTGGTACTGAAGACATCTGGAGCAATTACTACCGGGTACTGCCGGAAATCAGGGAGCTTGAAAAACGATTCGAAAAATATGAGGAAACGCCTTCGGTGATCAATATGAAAGCCGTGCTGAAGATTTTGCTGGCGATTAAGACTTTTAAAGTCACCGATTTTTTTGGCGACATCCCATTCAGCGAAGCCGGATACGGTTTTCATGATCTCAGTCTGTTGCGACCTAAGTACGACAGTCAACACGACATTTACCTGGGCTTGCTGGAAGACTTAAAATGGGCCGATGAGAACATTGATGAAACGGCTGCCGTAGAACATCCGTTTACCACTTTCAAAAGCTTTGATCTGCTTTTTAAAGGCGATATGCTCATGTGGAAAAAACTCACAAACTCGCTCAGGTTGAGGCATGCGATGCGTATGTCGGAAAAAGAGCCAGAAATTGCAGGCGCAATAATCAAAGAAATTATTGAAAACAACAAACCGGTTTTCCTGGGCTATGACTTTATTACACCTGTGCTTGAAAGCGCATGTTTATGGCCTTCTGCAACTGGCTTTAAGAATGAGAGCCTTAACTGGTCATTTCGCGAACACAATAATCTGAGAATGGGTTCGAACATTTGGCAACAACTTTCGGCTGACAACAATATAGATGGCAGTAGTATTTTCGACCCAAGAGCGTATATTTTCTTTGAAACCGACAATACCAACCGGTGGATTGCCTATCCACAGATTCCCGATGTCGGCACACCTTCTTCAGGCGGAATCCCCTACGACTCGCACCGCGATCAGGACGGAGCCTTTCTAATCAAAGGCGAAGCCTGCATTTATTCCCCATTCAATTATTTCCTGATCCGCGATGAAGACTTCATGCCCATTATTTTATACACCGGGGCTGAAACTCATTTCATTATGGCTGAAGCATACTTCCGTGGAATTGTTGTTGCGATGGATAAACCACAAGGGGAAATAGAGTTTTACAACGGCATTAACTCGTCCGTTTCATGGTGGATGGAAGTGGCTGAAAATTCGAAGTTGCCTTTATCAGGATTAAGATTTCCCGACATGATCAGCATTCCGGGAAACCTGGGCGCGGCAACAGTCCTCAACCGTTTCGGTTTCTGGAACACCACATCCGATGAAGAAAAACTCAGGTTTATTTATACCCAGCGATGGCTCGACGCTTTCAGGCAACCGGCTGAGGCGTATGCACTGTCACGCCGCACCCGCTTAACCCCTTTCGAAGGAGAACCAATCAGCCATTACCGATTGCCTTACCCGCCATCAGAAGCTGAAAGCAATTCAGCAAACTGGTCCGAAGCCATTGCCAACCAGGGAGGAGATGCGACGGGGGTGAAGATTTGGTGGACACCGTAGGAGGAAAATTCAAAATCCAAAATTTAAAGACCGTTAAACAGAAATCTTGACTTAAAATAAAAATAAAATTCTCCAAGACAACCGACTAAATACGACTGAATGACCATTATATGACCACTGCATTGCCATTGTATGACCATCGTATTACAACTGTATGACAATTGTATGACCACAGTATAACAACCGAATGACCAATGTTTGACAACCGTTTAACTATCGTATCACAAAAAATCCAATCACCTAAATAAAAACCCTTATGAAAAAGAACAACTACACATTTCGCTTACTGCTTGCGCTGGTTTTCAGCCTGCAATCGCTTATGATCCTTGCGCAATCGAATCAATACCTGCATTTCGATGGAGTGAATGACCACGTCATGCTGCAAAATGGTTCGCAATACCTCTCGGGAAGTTCACAGATTTCAATGACCGGCTGGTTTTACTGCGACCAATTGGCTTATGGCCAGGGTTACTTTGGGTTCAGGATAGGTTCAGGAAATGCAGAATTTTATATTATCCAACTCAACAACGGTGTGCTGGAATGCCGGCTCAAATCAACCACGGGTTTGTGGGAATATGTTTCACCGGCAAATACTGCCATTCCCCAGATCTGGCAGCATATTGCATGGATTTATGATGGAAGTTCAGTTAAACTCTACGTAAACGGCTTGCTGAAAGGAAGTGCTACGGCGTCCGGTGTTTTCCAGGGAACCGATGTGCCATTCGCCATAGGAAGAAGCTTTTTGAGTAGCCTCGACTTTTACTTTGGCGGACGAATTGATGAAGTCACTGCATGGAACCGCGCCCTGACGCAACAGGAAATCCAGGATATCATGAACAATGAACTCACCGGCAATGAAAATGGCTTGGAGTTGTATTACAAATTCAATCAGGGTGAACCCGGCGGAGATAACACAGCCATCACACAGCTGATTTGCGAAATAGGAAATGGTGAACGCAACGGAGAACTGCTTAACTTTGCTTTGACGGGTGCAACCTCCAACTTCAACGGTACACTCGATCCGGGCTACCAGGCCATTTCTTTTCCACAAATAGCCAATCATCTCACCATTGATCCTCCATTCGAAATTGAAGCTACGGCCACATCGGGGCTGGAAGTGATTTTCGAAGTTCTTTCAGGACCGGCCACCATTGAAGGTAATCTGGTAACACTTACCGGTCAGGCGGGCACTGTAAGTGTACAGGCTACACAACCTGGCAATGATCAGTTTGATCCTGCAGTACCTGTGGTGAACCATTTCCAGGTAATAAATCCTGACTTACATTTTCCGGATATTGATCCCCGTCATCCTTTGGCCGGCGATGTTTATGTTTCAACGCTTTCAGCTGTGCGACTTACTGCTCTTGTTACCATACAATATCCGGAATTATTCTGGGTTGATGAGGTACATTTCCTGGTCGGCGGTCAACTTATACCAGCTCAAGATCCGTTGAATAATGGATATTATACAGCGTGGTGGACTCCACCTTTTTATGGTAATCACATAATTGAAATCTCTGCGAGCAATAACTTTTATGCAAGTACAGTTCAAACAGTAAATATTAATGTGGTTGCCCCAACTACTGATGTTGAAGTCATTGCCGCTGAAGATGTTTGGCTTCACACAGCAATAGCTAGTGTTGTAGTTGAATCGGAATTGCCATCGTTTTTAGGTTCGTTTGATCAAATCACTGCTCACCTTGAGGTTAGCTGCCCATCAGGCGGCTGTGGCGAATGGGACCGCCTTGCGAGCATCGATGTGAAGGGCCACGATGGAACTTGGTTCGAACTCATCCGGTACATCACACCCTATGGAGTTCCGTGTTCGCACTCTATTGATTTAACTGATTATGCATCGCTCTTGCATGGCAAGGTAAACTTCCGTTTCAACTGTATAACTTTTGATAATGGTTTTGAGTATAAGTTGTCGTTTAACTATCGCAAGGGCAACCCAACTTATTTGTACAGCACCGTATATGAGGTGTGGAAAGACAATTACCAGTTTGGCGATTATGCCAACCTGCAGCCGGTTGAAGATTGGGAATTTCAATATCCCGACAATGCACTGGCTTCGACCCTGAAACTTGTTTCAACCGGTCACGGCTGGGGAACTCTGAACACAGGAAATGCGGCGGAATTCTACAATGCCACCCACCACATTTGGGTAAACGGTTCGCAAACATTTACACAGGCCAACTGGAATGTCTGTAACCCAAACCCCGATGGCTGTCAGCCGCAAAACGGAACATGGTATCATAACCGGGCCGGATGGTGCCCAGGTGCAATAGCGCCCTGGTTCACTTTCAATATGACCCCTTTCATTTCAGCTGGCAGTGTGAACCTGGAATATGTATTTTTCGAAAATTATGTTGACTTCTGCCACCCAAACCATCCGGATTGCGTTACCGGTGTAACCTGCACCGATTGTGATGATGGCTTTAATCCGAACCTAGAAGTGGCATGCAACCTGGTTGTATTTTCAGATGACTTTTTTGTTGGCACAAAGAATCCGGATCTGGTTACTCGTTTGAATGTTAAACCCAATCCAAGCAATGGTTTGTTTGAGCTTTCTGTTTCAAATGCGAACCAAATGCAAACTTCAACAGTCAGAATTCTGAACATGACAGGGCTGCTTCTTCAACAATCTGAGTGGAACGGTAACGCTATGCAGCTTGATCTGTCAGCTTACCCCAAAGGCATGTACCTGCTAATGGTTCAAACGCCTGAAAAGAACGAGGTGCTGAAGCTGATTGTGCAGTAACGTTGTGAAACTGTGATGCAGTGATACAGTGATGCAGTGATACAGTGGTGCAGTGATTCAGTTTTGGGAATGGAGTAATGGAGTAATGGAGTGATGCAATATGTGAATAAGTTTGCGAAAAGCGAGACCCCCTTTGAAAAAGGGGGTCGGGGGGATTTTGTTATGAAGCCTGTCCGACCGCCAGCCTGATGTTGATACGACACCTGCCAGAAATCAGATCTATGAATCCAACTTTGCCATTGCAGAAATAACTCTTGGATCACACTCAAACCAATGATAATCATCCACCTCACCGGTGCTGGTGAAGGATACATTGCTCTGTTTTTTCAATTTACTCTGAACCAGGATTTTCCCGGAAAGATGTATTTCGCTGATGCCTGTAAGTTTGATAATTTCGGCAACATTCTCAAGATTGATGCCACCACCGGGTAAGATGATAATTCTGCCAGAAGCTTGTTTCAATAATCCGTAAATTGTTTGCAAACCTGCAATGCAGTTTGCTTCCCCACCGCTTGTAAGCACTCTGTGTACGCCACATTTGATAAGGATTTCAAGTGCAGCCGGAAGATCCCTGCACAGATCAAAGGCTCTGTGAAAGGTGACAGACATTGGATAAGCTGCCTTTACTATTTTCATTGTAAAATCTTGATCAATATCGCCTTCCTCAATTAAAGCGCCGGCAACAACTCCATCTATTCTGTAAGATTTGCAAAACTGAATATCTCGCAGCATGATTTCCTTTTCCACCTCATTATAAACAAAATCACCAATGCGTGGCCTGATCATCACATGCAACGGAACTGCCACCTTTTCCCTGACCCACATAATAGTTGCCGCCGAAGGTGACAACCCACCCTCGGCATAGCCTGAGCACAGCTCAATGCGATCAGCGCCTGCTTTCAATGCCGCCAGGGCAGCATTGGGAGTGAAGGCTGCAACTTCGATTAAAAGGCGGTATGAATTAGCCATACATTCATTTTCTTTTAGAGTTCAAAAATACGAGGTATTTTGCTAAAAGAAATAAGGGATGCCATCCCTTCAAACTTCGCTATTCAGATGTTCATGTGTTCAATTATTCTATTGTTCTGCTGCTCTATTGTTCTGCTGCTCTCCCAGAATCTTCCGAATTAATAAATTCCGTAAGTTAGCCACGTGATTCACTCAAAATATTTTTCCTATCCCACAGCACCCTCATGAAGCCAACAATCCTCTTGCTGATCACTACAATTGCCTTGTCAGCCTGCTTGCCGAAATATCCTGATTCCATTTATCTCGTAAACAACGGAAAAAGCAAATACACCCTCGTAATTCCTGAAAAAGCATCACCAGAAGAAGAAAGGGCCGCCAATTTTCTGCAGGAGCATATTCAAAAAATATCTGGCTGCATGTTACCGATGGTTCGCACAGATGAGCAGGTTTCAAAGTATGCCATTCTTATTTCAAAATGCAATGAAATATTATATGGCGATGGGTTTAAGATTTTCACAAAAGGAAACAATCTTTTCATTGAGGGAGGACAAGCCAGAGGTTGTATTTACGGCGTAAGCGAATTGCTTGAACAATACCTGGGCGTGAAATATTACAGTCCACATTTTGTTGTGATCCCTGAACAGAAGGACATAACGATCCCGGCAATGCAGATTTCCGGCGCTTCACCCAATACGTACCGCAACATTAACGGGGATTTTGTCAAAGACCCGAATTATAAAGACTTCCATCGTCTGCATGATATCAGCGATATGTTTGCCGAAAGCTATTTTGTGCACACCTTTCACCGGCTCGTGCCCTGGCAGGAATACTTCAAATCAAACCCGGAGTATTTTGCATTTATGAACGGCAAACGCATCATTGACCAGCTTTGCCTTACCAATGAAGATGTTTTTCAATTGGTTCTCAAAAAATTGGAAAAGGAAATGCTGCTGCAACCCGAAAAGCAGGTCTGGTCGGTGAGCCAGGACGACAACTTTTCTTATTGCCAATGCGAAAACTGCATGAAGATCATTGAGGCTGAAAAAAGCGCTTCCGGGCCAATTATCTATTTTGCGAACCGCGTGGCCGGTCATTTCCCTGACAAAATCATCTCCACACTCGCTTATCAATACAGTCGCCAGGCACCCGCCCTAACAAAGCCGCTGGATAATTTGCAGATCATGCTTTGCACCATTGAATTGAACCGTGGTGAGGCAATTGCTGGTGATCCGCGAAGCAGTTCATTTCTGAAAGATCTTGAAGATTGGGGAAAAATCAGCAAGCATATTTTCCTGTGGGATTACACGGTTAATTTTTCCCACCACATCAGTCCGTTTCCAAATTTGCATACGCTGCAAGCCAATATTCAACTGTTTGCCGGCAACAACGTAAAAGAACATTTCCAGCAGTCAAACACCGGGGTCGGACATGAGTTTTCCGAACTTAAATCCTGGTTGCTGGCCAAATTGCTGTGGAACTCCGATGCCGATGTGCCCGCCCTTATTCATGAGTTCACGGATGGATTTTACGGCCCTGCCGGCGTTTGGATCAGAAAATATATTAATCACCTTCAGGATGAAATTCTGAAAACCGGCGAATGGCTTGATATTTACGGTCCGCCAACCAACCACCAGCTTACTTTCCTTTCAGCGGCCAATATTGAGCAATACAATCATTATTTTAACGAAGCCGAAAAAGCCGTTGCTGAAATACCAGAATTCCTGCTTCATGTACGAACCGCCCGCATGGCGCTGCAATACGCCGTCATGGAAATTGGCAAGGCAGACATGTTCGGGCCTCGGGGCTGGTATGAGGAAACCGCCGATAATTTTGTACCACGCCGGCAAATGCTTGAAATCCTTGAATCATTCTATCAAAGCGGCATACAAAGCAATGCTGCCTTTGTAAATGAGGCGGGCTTTACGGTGGAGCAATATTACCAGTCCACCAACAGGTTTATTGATGTTCAGGTGAAAGGCAACCTTGCCTTTCGCAAACAATTGACGGCTTCTCCCCTACCGGCCTCAAAATACAGTGCCGGCGCCCTGTCCATGCTGACCAATGGCGTGCGGGGCGCTAACGATTTCAAGGTACACTGGCTGGGCTGGGAAGCCAGAGATTTCTCGCTGGTTCTTGATCTTGAAGATACTGTTGAAGCAACCACCATCGAGATCAGCACTTTGTACGACCCCAAAAGCTGGATTCTGCATCCGGCTTCCGTCACCTGCATGGTTTCAGCGGATGGCACTAACTATAAAACAATTGCAAAGCAAATTGTGGAAGGCGACCAGAGAAAAGAGGAAGTCAACAGGCTTTTCAGTTTTCAGGTTCAAAATATGAAATACCGCTTTGTGAAATTTGAGATCAAAGGAACGCTGCAGCTTTTCGATTGGCACCCATCGGCAGGCGGCGGATCATGGGTGTTTGTGGATGAGATTGTGGTTCGATAAATTAAAATTGCTAATCCACTACGTGGAATTAAAGACAGGGTTAAACCATTATGCTACAAAACCATATCCGCTACGCAGAATTTAACCGGTCAGGAAAAAGATTCGCCGCCGGCCTTGCATCACCTTTTGCGGCGGAAGGCGTGTGCTATGCGGAACCCAATTTGCGGTATTGTGGATTCGCCGTAGGCGATAAGGTATTGTAGTAAAAAATTGACGAACTAAATAGAATACCTCGTAGAGGTTATGCAATTGAAGGTATCTCATGAATTAATAACATCTCCGTCGCACATTAAGGAAAAATAAAAATACATGAAACAGTTACTTATTATCCTTCATTTAACCCTTTCCATCCAGTTTGTTTGCGCACAAGCCTATAAAAACCCAAACCTGCCGGTGGATGAAAGGGTGAAAGACCTGCTCTCGCGTATGACGCCCGAAGAAAAATTCTGGCAACTCTTTATGATCCCAGGCGATTTGGGTGATGATAAAGACCAATATAAACCCGGAATTTTTGGATTCCAGGTGAATACGGTGGGCCAGAGCGCTGATGCAAGCGGGCAAATGCTCGAATATACCGAAGGCTGGTCTGCCCGTGAAGCCGCGATTAAAATCAATGAAATCCAGCGTTACTTTATCGAAGAATCCCGCCTGGGCATTCCCATCATTCCTTTCGACGAGGCCTTGCACGGACTGGTGCGTTCGGGTGCTACGGCTTTTCCGCAGGCCATTGGTTTAGCTGCTACCTGGAACACTGAACTTATGCACGAAGTGGCCAGGGCCATTGCCGTGGAATGCAAATCGCGGGGGATCAGACAGGTGTTGTCGCCAGTGGTGAACATCGCCTCCGATGTGCGCTGGGGCCGCACCGAAGAAACCTATGGTGAATGTCCTTACCTCGCTTCCGAAATGGGCGTTGCATTTGTGTCAGCGTTTGAAAAAATGGGGATTATCACCACGCCCAAGCATTTTGTGGCCAATGTGGGTGATGGCGGGCGCGACAGCTACCCAATACACTGGAACGAACGCCTGATGCGTGAAATCCACCTGGCGCCTTTCGAGGCTTGCTTTAAACGCGGGGGGTCGCGCTCGGTGATGACTTCCTATAATTCTTATGATGGCTCGCCATGTACGGCCAACGACTGGCTGCTCAACCAATTGCTGAAAAAGGAATGGGGTTTTGATGGTTTTGTGATCTCCGATGCCGGCGGAACCGGTGGCGCCAATGTGCTGCATTTCACCGCCGCCGATTATGCGGATGCCACGGTTAAATCCCTGGAAAAAGGCCTGGATGTGATTTTCCAGACCAATTACAACCACCAGGCGCTGTTCTCGCCGCCCTTCTATGATGGAAGCATTTCTCAGGAAACGATTGATGCAGCTGTGGCAAGGGTCTTAAAACTGAAATTTGAACTGGGTTTGTTTGAGAACCCTTATGTGGATCCGGAAGAAGCCGCCAAGCTCAACGGCCACCAAAACCACCGGGAAATTGCGCTGCAAACAGCCAGGGAATCCATGGTGCTGCTAAAAAATAAGGATCAATTGCTGCCCATTTCACAAAACGTGAAATCAATCGCGGTAATTGGACCCGATGCCGCCGAAGCACGGCTGGGCGGTTACAGCGGGCCGGGAAATCAAAAAATCAGCATCCTGGAAGGAATCCGGAAAAAGGCAGGTTCGGAAGTTGAAGTAAAATATGCTTTGGGTTGCGAACACCAGAACATTGAATATCTGACGGTTCCCACAGAAACCCTCAGCTGCGAAATGGACGGCCAACAGCAATCAGGTCTGAAAGGGGAATATTTTGACAATGTTTCGTTTTCGGGCCAACCGGTTTTTGTAAGAAATGATAAGCAAATCCAGTTTCAATGGACTTTGTTTGGCCCCGATCCCGAAAAACTCAGCTATGATTTCTGGTCGGTGCGCTGGAGCGGAAAACTGACAGCCCCTGAGAGCGGAACTTTCAACATCGGCATTGACGGCAACGACGGCTACCGTTTGTATCTCGACAAGCAACTGCTGCTCGACAACTGGACAAAACGCACAAGGCAGGCGGTTCTCAAGGATTTTACTTTCGAAAAAGGCCGGGAATACGATCTGCTGATCGAGTTTTACGAACCTGTGGGCAATGCGTGGTTCAGACTGATCTGGAATATGGGCGTTGAAGATTTGCAGTCGGCAGAAATTGAAAAAGCCATGGAGCTTGCCCGCCACAGCGAGTTAGCTGTGCTGGCCGTGGGCATTGAAGAAGGCGAATTCCTCGACAGGGCTTACCTGAATCTTCCCGGGCGGCAGGAAGAACTCATTTTGAAAATCGCCGAAACAGGCACTCCGGTGGTGGTGTTGCTGGTGGGTGGAAGCGCTATTACCATGAACAAGTGGATTGATAAAGCGGGCGCCATCGTTCAGGCCTGGTATCCGGGCGAAGCAGGCGGACAAGCCATGGCTGAAGTGCTGTTTGGCGATTACAATCCCGCCGGACGCCTGCCCGTCACCTTCCCGGTTTTTGAAGGGCAGTTGCCGCTGGTGTACAACCACAAACCCACCGGCCGCGGCGACGATTATATGAACCTCACCGGCCAGCCGCTTTTCCCCTTTGGGTTCGGACTAAGCTATACAAACTTTGAGTATTCTGACATTGCGCTTTCGGTTCGCACGATAAAAACAAACGGTGCAAGCCAGGTAAGCGTAAAAGTGAGAAATACGGGCAATGTGGCCGGCGACGAAGTAGTGCAACTTTACCTCCGCGATGAACTGGCGTCTGTGGCCAGGCCGCTGCGGGAACTGAAAGCTTTCCGGCGCATTCATCTGCAGGCCGGCGAAAGCAAAACGCTGATATTCACCATTGATCCCGAAATGCTCTCGATGTACGACCCCAAAATGAACAAAATTGTGGAGCCGGGCGAATTCCGGATCATGATCGGCGCTTCCTCAAAAGACATCCGGCAGCGGATTATACTGAATGTAGTTGATTAACGAAACCCGGAAAAATCCAAAATCCAAAATCCAATATTGAGTCCACTCCGAAAAGTATATCTGCCCCTAAATCCCCTAAAGGGGACTTCCACAAAGTGCTGATTTTTAGCGTTTCCCCTTTAGGGGTCAGGGGTCAAAAACGATAAAAATCAGCAATTTGTGACTTTTTGGAGTGGGCTCAATATTCAAAATCCCAACCCAAGAGTTTTATACCGATTAATAACCTGAAACCCCGAATCTTGAATCTAAAATTTTGAATCTTAAATCTTGATCCTTGAACCCGGAACCTCGAACCTTGAACCTTGAACTTTGAACCTTGAACACATAAACACTACCAAAAATGAAAAACCCTACCTCCTTCCTCCTTGTCCTGATCCTGGCCCTGATGTTGGGCTGCAATCCTACCAAAGTTCATGAACCTGAAGAAGCTTACCATTGGCCTTCCGATCCGGAAGTGAGCGCGAAGCTGGAAGCCTGGCAAGACTGGAAATTCGGGGTGATCATCCACTGGGGCCCCTACAGCGAATGGGGAATTGTGGAAAGCTGGAGCCTCTGCCCCGAAGACGAGCCCTGGTGCGAACGCCGTGGCCCTTATGCGGATGATTACTGCACCTATGTGCGTGAATACGAAAAGATCAGGCATACTTTCAATCCGCAGCAGTTCGACCCGCAACAATGGGCCGAAGCTTGCCACAGCGCCGGCATGAAGTACCTGGTGTTCACCACCAAACACCACGACGGCTTTTGCATGTACGACTCCCGCTACACCGATTACAAGATCACCGGCAGCGAAAGCATTTTCTCCACCGACCCCCGCAACAATATCACGCAAAATATTTTCAGTGCCTTCCGGGAAAAAGGAATGGGCGTTGGGGTGTATTTCAGCAAGGCAGACTGGCATAACGATGATTACTGGTGGCCTTACTTCCCGGTGTTCGACCGCAATGTAAACTACGACCCCGGAAAATATCCCGAACGCTGGCAGCGCTTCCGGGAATTCACCTTTAACCAGCTTGAAGAGCTGATGACTGATTATGGCGATGTGGACATTCTTTGGCTCGACGGCGGATGGGTGAGACCTGCCGGAACTCTTACCGAAGAAACCCGTCCGTGGCTGGGCAAAAACCAGTGGGTGCAGGATATTGACATGCCCGCCATTGCCGCCATGGCCCGCACACAACAGCCCGAATTGCTGATTGTTGACCGCACCGTACACGGCGAATTTGAAAACTACCGCACCCCAGAGCAGCAAATCCCCGGTGAGATTCCCTCCTATCCCTGGGAAAGCTGCATTACCCTTGGCGATAGCTGGTACCATACCGGCGAACGCGAGCGCTATAAATCCGCCAGCTGGGCCATACAAACCCTGGTGAAGATAGTTGCCAAAGGTGGCAACCTCCTGTTGGGCATAGGTCCCGACAAAACCGGCGCCATGCCACCCGAAGTATATGAACGGCTGGAAGAAATAGGCAAATGGATGAATATTAATTCCCAGGCCATCTACGAAACCAAACCGCTTGCCCCTTACCAGGAAGGCAAATGGTGCTTCACCCAAAGCAAAGACGGAAAAACAAGGTATGCGTTTTATCTGAAAGAGGAAGGTGAGATTTTGCCTGAAATGCTTGAACTGCCTGCGGGATTTGTGAAAGAGGTTGGTAAGGTGGATTTGCTTGGTTATTCTGAAAAGCTGGAAATTAGGCGTGAAAAGAAATTGTTCACCGTTGTTGTTCCCGGTTCTGTTGATGATGAGGGTTTTGGGGTGTTGGTTTTTGGGGTAGAAATGTGAAATTGTTGTTGTTGGTGGCGAGAAAAACTCAATGATAATCAACCTTAGTCGGCGCTAACTGTCAATGAAGATGAAAAGCTGCAGTGCTAATTTAATCGGATTCACCACTTGCCGCCATCAGTTGCTCATAAGCCTTCGTAAGGTGGTCTGGCACATTAAAACGCTCTGAGAATCTATAATATGTTTCCAAAAAGTATTCCTTCTCATCATCAATGTTAAAAGTTATTTTATTTTCCAATTTCCAGGCGATATTGTATAATGCCTCTGCAAGCCTCAAGATATAATTATCCATGAATCCCTTAACCGAATCTTTGCCTGTGAAGATCTCGATACCGCCGACAATATCAAAGATAAACTCTCGATTTTGCCTCGATGCAATTGCCTTTTGCGCTGCCATGGATTCTTGAAAAATTGACAATCGGTTTGCTTCGTTTTCAGCCTCAGAAGCCCCAGCCTTCAGTTGACAAATTCTTGGCAGTTTTATGCTTTATCCAGCCATGTCGTTTCCCTCACGGTAGTGGGAGGTAAGATCATCAACTGGGTGAAATTTCAGCTTCTTGGGAGAGCCACGAAATGAGAAGAGATGAGAGAGGTACTTCGCTGAATAGAGGTCGAGGCTGAGATCATTCTGCATCACCACGGCAACGAAGAATGGTATCTCTAATCTCTGCAAGTAGGGCACTTTTTTCGTAAAGTCCCAAACCTTGCGGGTGCTCTTTACCTGCACCGCGATAGCATTCTTTGGTACCAAAACCGGTGCACTCTTATCACTTCTCTCAAGGTCGTATAATGTACATACCAAATCAACACCAACATCGTCCCCAGGCATTGTCGGGCTAGTAATAAAGGCTACCTTAGAAAGCAAGTACCTAGCAAGGTGTTCGTTCTGCCATCCAAGATGAGTGTTTTTTAACGACATTTCGTTCAATTTAGATGTTAAAAAGACTACAGATATTCAACTTATTAGGTCTAATGTTTTTGTAAAATATTGATTATCATATTATTTGCAAAATACTGCTTACAAGAGCCTAAAATAATATTCATATAAATTCTTGTCGAATATATGAAAATTATTAAGCAATATTGTAGTTATCCAAAATAAAATTCCTCGCTGAGCAGAATTTACAATCCTACATCCCTGCTGAGCGGCATTTGCAATGCTGTTACGAACGCTGGATCATTTGTTATTATCCAAAGATTGCCTCCTCTAAGCGGGAATTGCCTTGCCGCCTGCAACAACTCTGCTAATCACCAATTTCATTACAGCTCAGAACACATTTGAATTCGCAATCCAACTTTCCAGCACAGATTGCTTTGTAACCGTAAGTTTTGCCGGAAAGATCAATGTTTAAGGCTAAGGCTTTAAAGCCCTGTGATATCCTGCGGTTGTTAAGCAATAAAATCCAACGCAGCAAATGCACGAATAGATTTGAAATTTTCCTTGAAATTTTTGTGTTTCGTAATAATGCATAAATTTGCGATATATACCTGGTGAAGCCTGTATTGTTCCAAAGCCATCAAACCATAACTAAAAACTTGATCTTATGAGAAAAGCACTGCTCCTTTCAACTTTACTTTTGCCCTTCATGGCCTGTTTTTCGCAAAGTGGTTCAGTAATCATAAACTCTGTAAGCCAGCGAAGCGATGAGAGCGGACTCGTGGACGTACACTATGACCTTTCCGGTGCACAAAGCGACTATTATGTAAATATGCGTGTAAGTTTTAATGAAGGATTAAACTTTTTCCCCATTTCACCGGCCAGTATGAGTGGAGATGTGGGACCGGTAAGTCCCGGAACCAGCAAGCATATTGTATGGAATCCTACCATTGACCATCCTAACAGGTATAGTCCACAAGCCAAATTACTGGTGGTTGCCTATCACATAAATAATTCAAATTTTTGCCCGGGAACCCCTACAGTAACTGATTACGACGGGAATGTTTATGCTACCGTTCAAATAGGAGATCAGTGCTGGATGGCATCAAATCTGAATTCGATCAGGAATGCCGCCGGAAATTCCATTACCCGTAAATGTTATGCCGATAATCCTGTAAACTGCGAGTATTATGGAGGCCTGTATTCCTGGGCCACTGTTATGAACGGGGCATCAAGCAGCAATTCAAACCCGAGTGGTGTACAAGGTATTTGCCCGAATGGCTGGCATGTGCCAGGCGATGCCGAATGGACACAGCTAACAGGCTATTTAATTTCTACTTATGTTGACGTAACATCTTCAAATGTAGGCAATCGCTTAAAATCCTGCCGCCAGCTTAGTTCTCCCCTGGGAAACGATTGCAACACTTCAGACCACCCGCGCTGGAACTCAAATGCAACACATTATGGAACGAATGATTTTGGATTTTCAGCACTTCCGGGTGGCTTCGACAACCTTGGCTCGTTCGGCTCTCTCGGTGCATATGGCTACTGGTGGTCGGCTATGGAAAGCACCTCCGGTTATGCGTGGTACCGTAGCATTTACAGCGGCAATGGTAACGTGTCACGCAACAACACACTTAAGACGACCGGGCATAGTCTGCGTTGTCTCAAGGATTAGGTTTTTTGAAAAATGATGATTTCTGAAGTCATAAAATCAGGGCAAGACCATACAGGATTTTTTTGTTTAATGTGGAGACATGATCATAAAAACAAAACAATGAAGATATATCCCAGACATCTGCTACTGCTCACTGTTTTCATTCTGAATACAGGGTATGTGTGCCCGCAAAGTATAATCCTTGACCAGTCAAATGTATTTGCACTTGGAACAGTAGTGAAAGAATTTCATAGTGTTGGCGGGCAAAGTTCAGTTTACGAATTCAAAACCAGGGGAGAGTATATTAACAGGCATTCACAGTTTTTTGAAGCCAATACTTATCCTTACCTACTTGAAGTCTCAGATCTTTCCATTAATCCCACTTCAAACTGGTGCTTTTTTACCAACCATACACTCAGTGCTTCAAACCTTTATGTTGCCAGCAATGCTAATGCAACCTTAGTTGCCGGATTTAAGATATCGATACATCCATCATCAACTGTTTCCAGTGGTGCATCTTTTCATGCATATATTGACCCCATGGGCTTTGATTGTCAGCAACCTGAAAGTTTGCTTGCTTCTTCTGAATACTTTGAACATCTCAACATCCATCGGATTGATTATGAGCAAAAGAAACAACAAGAATTAATCAGATTGTTTCCTAATCCAGCTACTACAAGCATTGTCCTGGAATTTTTGGAAACAGTCAATTCTGATACCATCCTGATTGAGATTTACAGCATAATGGGAGAACGGCTGTTGCAAAGGCAAACTGCCGGGAAGCAACAATATCAGTTCGATTTGTCTAACTATGCGAGTGGCGTTTATCTGCTTAGAGTTTTGTTTGATAACCAGCTATTGACAGAGAAGTTTATCAGACAATAATAAGGGAATGAACTGAATTAATTTCTGCCAGGCACCGGTTGCATTCGGGCATAAACATATTTGACTGTGTAACTCAAAAATCTTAATCAATAACATTGTTCATGAGAAAACAGAGTTTAGTGCAGTCTGTCATTGTGCCCATACTTTTCGCCGTCTTATTTGTGGGTTTCATGTGAAGAAAGTAGATAATCAATAAAAGCCCTTGTGATATTAAAAAACTGGTGACCAAGGAATGGTTCCATCAATCAAAGACATAAAAATGAAAATTGAAACCCACCAGATAAATGATGTTAAGATTGCCGAAGTAATTTCGGAAGACATTTTGATAAACAGCGTTGATGACACAATAAACCTATTAGGGAACCTATATTATCAAGGCTTTGACAAGATTATAATCCACGAGAAAAACCTGACGCCAGATTTTTTTGACCTCAAAAACCGCATTGCAGGCGATATACTTCAAAAGTTTTCAAACTACCGCATGCCACTGGCCATCATTGGCGATTTCTCGAAATATTCAGGCAAAAGTGTGAACGCCTTTATGTTTGAATGCAACAGAGGAAAGCAAATCAATTTTGTTGGTTCCCTGGCTGAAGCTATAAACGTACTTGCAAGCTTTTGAAAAGTGGCAAATCATAAGAAGGGCTTTAATGCCATGAAGCCTATCAGGACCGGCAATTGCATAAATACTATTTGTGAATTCGTGGCATCAAAAGAAACTAAATGACCACAAATTTAAGGATGGAATTCAAATAGGTTTACCTCAAAAATTGTCCGCAATATTGGACAAGTTCTTGGCAACCTGATCCGGCTTGCGTAATGCAGATCGGATATCAGTCAGAATTTAATGCCTTACCACAATTTTCTTTGTGTTCCAGCCATCTGCTGAAATTACATTAAGCAAATAGATACCTTCAGCATATTCAGAAGTGTTGACTGAAAGCACCTCCCCCGGACGCACATCACTGTATTCCCCGGAATAAATAATCCTGCCTGTAACATCGGTGATGGTCAGGTTGATGGTTCCTTCCAGGTTGTCTCCAAACTGAATGCTGATCCGGTCATTGGCCGGATTTGGATAAACACTCAAATCACTTTTACGGATGTTGTCTACCGAAACCAGGCTTGCAGAGGCCTGGTTTGAATACACATCGGTATAGATAGCATTGCGCAAGCCGATGCCGCAGCCATCCGGATTTACTATTTTAACCATATAGGCGATGTCGCCTGAAGGCGCATTGAAATCGGTAAAGGAGGTAAAGCTTGCTGAAACGCTGGCAATTTGCTCAAAAACACCATTGCCCGATCTGCGCATTATTTTATACGAAGTGTAATCAAATCCTGCGTAAGGTGTCCAGATCAGGTTCCAGTTGTTGTTAACGCCCTGATTGATGGAGAGGTGGATGGTCTGATGGAAGTCGCTGGATGGAAATACCCGGTTTTCGCTATCCCTGAATCCAATTTTGTAACGGTAAGGTCTTATTGCAGGGTTGGAGTCAAAATCTGTGACTATTGGTAACTCCAGATAGCTTACCGTATCAATTACTTCATAAACATTGGCTTCGTCAGTTTCCTTGTAAATTAGGAAATCAGCGATGAGGTCAGAATCAGGCTTTTCCCAGATGATAACATTCTGATTTGTGAGGCTGTCCACCGTCACCATACAGATAGGGGTTTCGGGGTAAGGCATGATGGTAAAAACATCGCTTACATCGGTGGATGACAATGAATAAGAATCGTTGATCCGGATAAGGCATTCATCGGAACTCACGTTTGGAGTATACCAAACGACACTCCCTGAAGTGCCCTGACTTAATCCGTAAGCGATTACTTCCCAGGTTTCACCATTATCCGGGGAGAATTCGATGTAGTTTTCCGCTCCGTAGAGGTTCTGAACATTCCAGCTGATGGTAAGAAAGCTGTTAACATTTACAATCTGGCCTTCGACGGGTGAGGTAATGGTGTACACAGGTGCAGGAATGACCTGAAAAACCTGGCTCAGGGAAAAGGTTGAAGGGTCGGCAGCATCGTACAGTTTCAGGATGCAGGCATTCGCAGGCGTTTCGCTTAAGATAAGGTAGGTAGAACCCAGAAATGCATTGAGGTTTTGTGCTAAGGGAGAATATGTCAGTCCGTTATTGGTTGATATTTCTGCATTGAGCAGAGTAATGCCTTGTTGATAAAGAGTCCAGTTCACATAAGTAAGGGTGTTAGCAAAGACCGCAGAGTTGGAAGATGGCTCATAAATGCTGATTGGCGGAAATGAAACCGTGAATGTTGCATCACTGATATCGCTGACAGCGGGGTTGCTTAAGTCGGTGATTTTAAGCAAAGCATTTTGGCTGAGGAAGGGGGGAACAAAAACCATTGCGCTGCCTCCGTTCGGTGCCGAAGGAACCTCTCCAAAGTACCACCAGTCGACTCCACCGTCGGGGGAGAAGTCAAGCCTCATTACGTTTCCAAGGCCCTGACCGGTCCAACTGACATCTTCAAAGCTATTAACTAGCCATGCCTCACCTCCATTCGGAGCTAAGAGGGTGATGGACTGAGCCTGTAAAGTGATTGATGTTGCTGCAAAAAACACTGCAAAGGCAAGGAATCTGGCATATTTCGGAATGCTGGTGTATCTCTGTTTCATTGTTATATATTTTTAAGAAAAGATTAAACGAAATTAATTGGAAAAAGTTCAAAACGCACAGACCAAATTCAAACAGTCTCTTAGAATTCTAAAAAAATTTATTCAACTGAAATATAAGAACCTTCAACTAAATTCAAATACCGGTCATTGCCAGACATAAAAAACAGACAATCACGACATAGCCATGGGTGTCTGTTTGAAACCTTACCGATCCTGCAGGCACACAAGGCGGATTTGATTCTGTTAAGGATTAATATTGAATAATAAATTTCTTTGAAATCCTTTCACCGGAAGTAACAATATTCAGTAAATACAAGCCTTCGGAATAATCTGAAGTGTTGATGGGAAGTACCTGCCCCGCAACCATATCAGAATATTCAGCGGAAATAATGATCCTGCCGGTAACATCGGTGATGGTCAGGTTGATGGTTCCTAAGGCATTGTCGCCGAATTGAATGTTGAGCTGATCTTTGGCCGGGACCGGATAAACGCTGAAACCGGTTTTACCGATACCACCCACCGATACCAGACTTGCCGATGCCTGGTTTGAGTAAACATCCGTATAAACAGCATTGCGGAGGCCGGTGTTACAACCATTCGTGTTCAAGATTTTAACCATATAGGCGATGTCGCCTAAAGGCGCATTGAAATCGGTAAAGGAGGTAAAACTTGCTGAAACGCTTGCAATTTGCTCAAAGGCGCCATTGCCCGATTTCCGCATTATTTTGTATGAATTATAAGCAAATCCTGCGTAAGGTGTCCAGATCAGGTTCCAGTTGTTGTTAACACCCTGATTGATGGTCAGGTGAATGGTCTGGTGATAGTCTCCTGCCGGGAATACCAGGTTTTCGCTATCCCTGAATCCGATTTTGTAGCGGTAAGGTCTTATTGCAGGGTTGGAGTCAAAATCTGTGACTATTGGCAGCTCCAGAAAGCTTATGGTATCAATTACTTCATAAACATTGGCTTCGTCAGTTTCCTTGTAGATCAGGAAATCGGCGATGAGGTCAGAATCAGGCTTTTCCCAGATGATAACATTCTGATTTGTGAGGCTGTCTACCGTCACCATGCAAACCGGGGTTTCGGGGTAAGGCATGATGGTAAACATGTCACTAACATCGTTGGATGGTGAATAGTAATCGTTGATCCTGATAAGGCATTCATCAGAATTCACATTGGGTGTAAACCATTCAATACTCCCTGAATTGCCAAGGCTGGTGCCCTCGGCTATATATTCCCAGGTTTCACCATTATCAGCGGAAAATTCAATATAGTTGCTTTGTGCATAGGGATTCTGGACATTCCAGCTTATTATGAGAAGACTATTGGCATTTACAATTTGCCCTTCTGTAGGTGAGGTAAGGGTGAAAACGGGTAAAGGTCTGATCTGAAAAACCTCGCTCAGGTCAAAGGTTGAAGGGTCTTCGGCATTGTAAAGCTTAAGAATACAGGCGTTGGCAGGCGTTTCGCTCAAAACAAGGAAAGTATATCCCGTCAATGCATTGATGTTTTGAGCCAATGGTGTATATGTCAAGCCATTATCAGTTGATATTTCCGCATTTAGCAAGCTAATGCCTGTTTGATAAACGGCCCATGATACATAAGTGGGTGTGCTATTAAAAACCACAGAGCCTGAAAAAGGCTCCCAGATGGTAAACGGCAGGAACGAAACAGTAAATGGTGCATCGCTGATATCACTTACCGAGGGATTGAGGAAGTCGATGATTTTCAGCAGGGCGTTTGTGCTAATATAATTGGGCGCCCAAACCGGATGAATGCCGCCATTTGGAGAGGAAGGAACATCGGCTAAGTAATACCAGTTATCTCCCCCGTCCGGGGAAAATTCAAGCCGTAAATTACTGCTTAAGTTATCTCCTGACCAACTGACCTCTTCATAGGTTCCGGCAAACCAGGCTTCGCCTCCATTCGGAGCAAGCAGGGTGATGGACTGTGACTGCCCGCTGAAGGGAATCAGAACTGCAAGTAGCAAAATTCCTGCTGCCAATGATTTAAAATAGGCTGATGTGAAAAAGTAGATATTTTTCATTGTTTATGTTTATAGTTTCTTAAACAAAATAGCATAATAATGGTTCAGGCTAAAGACCGGTTTTACAAAGATATTGCCCAATTTAACAAATCCTTAACAGTATTCGGGTGAACCGGATAATGCTGGCTCAAGGATAATAATTTTCAGGGAAGTAACATCCATTTAACCTTATGGCATAGAGTGGAGCTTTTGTAGTACCTCGCGTCACCTGCACTGGCAAATAACAAACCAGCCAGATTTGTAAAAATCAAGCAGTTTTGCAGGGCTTTTAAATTTTTTGGCTTGTCTGAATCAGCGTTGCAATTTGTAAATATCCATAAAAACTTTGCTGTTTGAATGTTCTATGGTTCTATGGTTCAATTGTTCTATTATTCATTTGTTCTATGGTTCAGTTGTTCTATTATTCATTTATTCAATTGTTCTATTCTCCAAACCATTCAATCAACAAACTCCCCTCCTTCCACGCTCCAGTCATTCCCAAAAAACCCGGAAACGATCACGCTGCCAAGGCTTTCTTTGATCAAGTCCACATCAAAGATCATCAGATCGGGGAAGCCGGTGATGCCAGAGAAATAATCGTTGGGATAAAGCGCTTTCATTCCATCAATTCCTGAGGCTGCCACCACGCCAACGCTGGCAAATTGGCTGTCGGGTCGCGGATAAATAAAATAAGTGCCCAGCGATTCGCAATCAAAAACTCTTTCGCCAAAGGAAATGCTTCCGTTTTTTACCTGAACCGGACAATGCGCCAGCAATTGATTCCACGCCAGGTTATTGTCGGCATTACCATAAATGATCACATTGCGATCAGCGTAATGGTCAGGAGCAAAATCGGTATCGGGGATGATGTCAATGCTGCCATTACCGCGGTACCAGAACGTTTCGGCATCGAAGTGGGCTTTGTTTTTATACCATTCATTTTCTTCGGTGTTTCCGTTGGTGGCGTACACAAACACCATGTTGTTGGTGAATGCCAGTTTGAACCCGCCATATCTTCCAGGATGCTTCTCTGTCAGGTTCACAGCATCCACAATTTGCCAGTGCCCCTGCCTGAAATGCAACGTAACATCTTTGTCTGTTTCAGCATGAATGAATTTGTCCTGAACCGAAAGCACTGGCTTGTTCTCAAAATCAAGTTGCGAAAGCAGGAAAGTAATCGAAGCCACATTATTGGTTTCGAACCCGATGGTATCGCCGGATTTTACGGCTTTCACCTGCGAAATCTCATTAGGATGAATTTGCTGGTTTATACAGAGCCAGTAGTTCGAAGCCGAAACCCCGGGCGAGGCCGTCTGAAACTCGATGCTGTCAACCTCCTTCAAGACAGGAATGCTGTTCTGACGAAGAAAATCGAACAACGGTGGCCAGTCCATGCAATGATCGCCGTACCAGTGCGAACCGCCGGGATATTCATAATAGGTAAAGTTATTATGGAATTTGCCAAGCACTTCCCGCATCATCCTTGCCTGTTCTACCGGCACCACGGCGTCGGCGCCGCCATGCAGCACATACACACCCGATTGCAGGTAATTACGCGCCAGATCTACCACCCTTCCGGTTCTGGCACCTCTATATATCATTTCAAAATGCGGCGCTTCAAACATGGCGGAATCCACACCTGTGCGGCGATAACTAATGATATCAGGGTAACCGGCAGCCGGGGCAATAGCAGCCCATTTATCCGGATAAGTCGCGCCCAGAAACCAGGTTCCGTGCCCGCCCATGGAGTGGCCGGTGAGATAGGTTCGGGCACTATCTGTATGAAAAACCTTACGGGCCTCATGCAGCACTTCCAGGGCATCCAACCTGCCCCACTCTTCCCAATTGAAACCAAAAGGCCGACGGTTGGTGGGCGCCACAATATGCGCCCAGTCTTTTTGCTTGTAAGCGCGGGTTTGATTGGTAGCTTCCACCGAAGCGCCATGCACTGACAACACAAAAGCCTGTCCTGGCTCATCCGAAGTTGAAGGCGCTATACTGTAATACTGCACGCTACCATCAATCTGGCTGATAAATGTCCGCTCGTGGTGGCGGTTGGCATTCATCACGGTAAGTTTAATCTTCATGCGGTCAATTTCCTGGCCTTCATTGTTTTTCAAAATCAACGTGGCCATCATTGAATCCGCTGCAATGGTTCGCACGGGAAAAGGAATTCTGAATTTCACTTTGCGTGTAGTGAGACTGATGATGTGATCCATTTCCTGAACCGTTTGTTCGCCAGTTTCGAGAATGCAAAAAATCTGGTATCCGCTGACTGTTTCTTCGGTTGCATTGATCACCCTTACAGCACCCCAGCGTTCCTGGTTCTCACCACGGATAATTGAAGGCAGCGTTATATCGCGGGAAGTGAATTGTACGGGTTTTTCAGGCAAAATAATCTTTGAACCAACCCGGCCAAAGCGGCCATAAGTATATACAAATTGGTTCAGGCCTTTCTGCAGCTTAAAAGGAATTAAAGTGTAACCATAATCATAATGGTCGCCTTCGCGAGGCAGTCCATTGATAAAAACCCGTGTGTGGCCGGTGGCATCCAGCAATGCAATCGTTTCCTCCGGCGATTCAAATTCGGTGTAGACATATGCGCGGTTCAGATCACCTTGAAAAATGCCGGCGGTGTCGGCTTCAATGGCCTCCCACATGAGAACCTGATCTTCCGGATCATTTTCATAGCGATGATTGAGCTTTGATCCTGCTTGTGGCCTATCAAACTGTTTGGTTGCGATTTGCCAGAAAACTATGTCTTGTGTTCCGGTCAACATACCCGGCTTCATAGCATTTCGGAGTGCCAGGCCCTGGGTAAATTCGTGGATGATGATTCCTTCTTCGACGGTTTCAACTTTATCTTTTCCAAATATTTCAACAATGTTACCGGTTTGCTGGGCATATGAAGTGTATGCAGAAAATAATGCGGCAAGCAGCAATAAAGCGGGGATTTTTCTCATGGTATGAAATTCTTTTATAATTTGCGTTCGGAAAATTGAGCAAACAAAAATAGACAACCCAGGCATACGCCAACCCATTTTTTTTGCGAACCAAACGTTTAGGTACAATGAAATCATTAACAAGCGCTTGCCTTTCGGGAATTTTATTTCTACTGGCTTTTTCGGTTTATTCGCAAAGCGGTCAGACTGAGGCTCAAAATACCGTTTCCTGGGAATCCCTCCGTTCCCGACCTTATCCGAAATGGTTTAAGGATGCAAAGTTGGGCGTTTTTATTCACTGGGGTGTTTACTCGGTGCCATCTTATGGTGGCCCTGAATCTTACGCCGAATGGTATTTGCGGGGTTTGCAGGCCGGCGCTCAGAACCGGATAGATTTCATGAAAAACAATTTCGGTGAAGATTTTGCCTACGAAGATTTTGCCCCGCTCTGGAAAGCCGAGTTGTTCGACCCAAACGAATGGGCAGAAATTTTTGAAAAAGCCGGAGCAAAATACATCATCCTGGTTTCAAAACATCACGACGGCTTTTGCCTTTGGCCGAGCAAGTATGCCCCTGGCTGGAACAGTGTTGATGTGGGACCCAAACGCGATATCGTTGGCGAACTGGCTGAAGCAGTGCGGGCAAAGGATATTCGCCTTGGCCTCTATTATTCCCTGGCCGAATGGAACCATCGCCTGCACCGCTGGTACACCGATCCGCATGATTCCATTCACACCTACGTGGAGCAGCATATGATCCCGCAATTCAAAGAGCTGGTTGGAACCTACAAACCCGATTTGCTGTTTACTGACGGAGAATGGTTCAACACAGCCGAAGACTGGCATGCCCGCGAACTGATTGCGTGGTATTATGACCTGGTAGGCAACGACGCAATTGTCAACGATCGATGGGGCCATGGCAGTGATATTGGCTTCATCACACCTGAATACAGTTCGGGTGGCATTGAAACCGACCGTCCCTGGGCTGAAGTGCGCGGGCTTGGCCGCTCTTTTGGCCTGAACCGCAACGAAAAGCTGAATGCTTTTAAAACTCCGGCTGAATTAATCCATCTTTTCGTGCGAACCGTAGCATATGGCGGCGGCCTCACCATCAATGTTGGCCCGGCTGCAGATGGCAAGATACCGCTGTTGCAGCAGGAAAGAATTGAAAAGCTGGGCGAGTGGATACGTATCAATGAAGAAGCCATTTATGGTTCGGAAAAATGGATAAGAAGCGGGGAAGAGAAAGAAGTAAGGCTGGAGCAGATTGACCCACAGATAAATTTTAATTTGGTACGCAATTCTCCGGGTTATCCTGTTGTTGAAGACCATTTCACTGCCACCTGGACAGGATATATCGCTGCAGATTTCAGCGAGGAATACCTATTCTCCGCCCTTATTGACGATGGCATGAAACTGTATATTGATGAACGCCTGGTAATGGATATGTGGGAACCCGAATCTGAAGGTACGGATTCGGAAGCAATGCGTGAGGAAATCAATGATTCGGCGTCGGGAAAGATCAGGCTGGATAAAGGCAGGAAATATTCCATCAGGGTAGAATATTACGAATCCATTCAGAATGCGCATATCACATTGTTCTGGGAAAGTCCTTCACAGGAGCGGGAAGTGGTTCCGCAGAAAAACCTTTTTACTTCTACAGAAATAAAACAAGGCAATGGTCTGAACGCCACTTACAAATCCATGCGCCAGCATATTGCTTACACCACCAATCACGGCAACTTATATGTTATTTGCTTTGAGTGGCCAGAGCAGGAACTTGCATTGCCCATTCCGGAACCGGCCCCCGGAACTGCTATCAGCCTGCTTGGCAGGCCCGGAAACCTGCCCTGGAAATATGAAAACGGCCTGTTGCTGATTGACACCAGCCAGGTACTCTATAGCGAAATGCCCGGCCATGAGGCATGGACGTTCAGAATTGAAAATTACAGGTAAATCAAAAGGGATCCAAGCCCGAAAGGGATTGAGGCCCTGATAAACCAATTAATTATGAAAAATACACTCCGGCTTTTTTTCTATTGCTATTTGATCACATCCTTTATTACTTGCAAAAATCATCAACAAAATTTCCAAACCAGCATCATTCCTCAGCCTGTTGAAATCCGTTTCAATAAAGGAACCTTTAATTTTAATCAGGACACTAAACTGATCTGTGAGGATAAAAGCCTGGATTTTTCAGCACAGTATGCAGCAGCATTATGGGAACCTATTCATGGATACAAGCCTGATGTTGAACAAAAAATCGGATCAGAGAGCAAGAATTCCATCGCTTTTAGACTTTTAGAGAACCCGGAAATGGAAATTGGAAATGAAGGTTACATCCTGGAAATAAATTCGGAAAAAGCAGTCCTGTCAGCCAATACACCTGCAGGAATTCTTTATGGCATTCAAACCATCACCCAACTGATGGATTCAGAAAACATTCGTGTTTTGCCTTCGTGCTTTATCAAAGATTATCCGCGTTTTGCCTGGCGTGGACTGCATCTGGATGTTTCCCGCCATTTCATGCCGCTTGAGTTCATGTATAAATTGATGGACTACATGGCCATGCACAAACTCAATGTGTTTCACTGGCATCTGGTTGACGATCAGGGCTGGCGGCTCGAAATTAAAAAATATCCAAAACTTACCGGAGTGGGCGCCTGGCGGGTGGATATGTTGCACCTGCATTGGAATGAAAGGCCATTGATCAACGACACTGAAAATGCAAGTTATGGTGGGTTTTACACACAGGATGAAATCAGGGCGCTGGTAGCTTATGCTGATGAACGCAACATTACCGTTGTGCCTGAAATTGAGATGCCCGCCCATGTAATGTCAGCCCTCGCAGCCTATCCTGAACTTTCCTGTACCGGCGAGAATCTCGGTGTTCCTCCGGGTGGTGTCTGGCCCATCACACATATTTATTGCGCCGGCAAAGATGAAACTTTCACGTTTCTCGAGAATGTACTTCTGGAGGTCATGGACTTGTTTCCATCAGAATACATTCATATTGGTGGCGATGAAGCCGACAAAACAAACTGGCGCTCCTGCACGAAATGCCAGGCAAGGATCAAGAATGAAAACCTTGCTGATGAAGATGGCCTGCAAAGCTATTTCATTCAGAGAATTGAACGCTTCCTGAACGAACACGGCCGCAAGATCATCGGCTGGGATGAGATTCTCGAAGGCGGATTGGCTCCCAATGCAAGCGTTATGTCATGGCGTGGCGAGCAGGGTGGCATTGAAGCGGCCAAAATGGGCCATCATGTTGTTATGACACCTGGCAGCCATTGTTACTTCGATCATTACCAGGGAGATCCGGCTATTGAACCACTGGCAATTGGCGGCAATACAACCCTGAAAAAGGTTTATAATTACGAACCCATCCCCACTGAACTTACTGCTGAGGAAGCCAAACTGGTTCTTGGCGCCCAGGCAAATGTGTGGACTGAGTACATGCCAACAAAGGCCCATGTTGAATACATGGTTTTTCCGCGGCTCGCGGCGATGGCAGAAGTGGTCTGGTCGCCTAAAGAAACCCGAAACTGGGCAGATTTTTCCCGGAGAATGGAACACCAATACAGGCGTTACAAACGACTCGGCATCAATTACTCGCAAAGCGCTTTCCAGGTAAGCGTTAAACCTGAAGTTAATCCTACTAATCGCAGCCTGGTTCTCAGCTTAATTACTGAAGTTAATGATTCCAAAATTCGGTACACACTTGATGGCAGTATTCCCGGATCTAATTCACCAATGTATAAACGCCCGGTAGAGATAAATGAGAGCGCTACCCTGAAAGTAGCAGTTTTTCTAAATGGTATAAGTACAAATCAGATCCTGGAACGCTCATTTGACTTGCATAAAGCTTTCGCCACTGAAGTAGAACTACAATATCCCACCAGTACAAAATACGACGGCACAGGAGCATACAGCCTGGTTGATGGAATAAGTGGTAGCAAGCATTTTAATGATGGTTTCTGGAAAGGTTTCCTGGGAGATGATATGATCGCTACAATCCGATTTCAGAAGCTCACAGACATATCTTCCATTGAAGTGGACGCCCTGCAAAACTATGCTTCCTGGATATTTTTGCCTGAGAAAGTTGTTTTTGAAGTGTCAGAAGATGGCAGCAGCTTTCGTAAGCTGGATGAGATTGCTACTGATATCCCACAAGATGAAAAAGGTAAACTGATCAAGCATTATAAAACCACCCAATCCGCCGAAAATATCACAGCTATCCGCGTCAGCATGAAAAACCCCGGTACCTGTCCACCCGGCCACAGCGGCGAAGGTCAGAAATCGTGGTTGTTTGTGAGTGAAATAATTGTGAGGTAAGTACTTCTCAGAAAGGGATCCAAGCGCCGAGGCACGACAATTAGCATAAATATATTTTGCTTACCGAAAAGCAACCTGATACCCCACCATCTTCGCATAAAAGGATTGCCCCTCAAGCAGTTGGGCGTGCGTGCCTTTCTCAACAATCTCACCGCGATTCATCACAATAATCTGATCCACCTTTTCCATATCCAACAAACGGTGCGTGATCATTATCATCGTGCGGTGGCCGGCTGTAGCCCATATGGCATCCAGAACCTTTCTTTCGGTTTTTACATCGAGGTTGGCGGTGGGTTCGTCAAAAATCCAGATGGGCGCATCTTTAAGCAGGGCACGGGCAAGAGCCAGAAGCTGGCGTTCACCGCCAGAAAGCCGCGCACCAAAGTTGCCGGCATTCAGGTTCAGATCGTTGGCAAAAGTATTTAAGCCTACTTTGTTCAGAACCTCGGTCAATTCACCATCAGTAGCTGTGGGTTTAGCAATGAGCAGGTTTTCACGCAAAGTCCTGTTAAAGATGTAAGCATCTTGTGATACCACCGCAAACAACGATCGCAATTTATATGCTTCAAGATTTCGAATATCGGTTCCACCAATAGAAATGATTCCTGATTCGGGATCCCAGAAACGCAGCATCAGATTAACAAGCGTGCTTTTGCCGCTGCCCGTAGGGCCAACGATCGCTGTTTTTGAGAGCCGGGGAATTTCAAAAGAAACATTGTTCAGCGTAATGTTCTCTGTTTCATAGGAGAACGAAACCTGATGGAATGAAATATCTTTCCAATCCGTCACTGTTGCAGGTATTTCAGGATCAGCAATGATATGAGTGCTTTCAGCAACCGAAAAGAACCGATCTGCTGATTCCCTGGAAGGTTCATATTGCTGGAAAGCATTCCCCAGATTCTGAACAGCCTCAAAACTGGTCAGAACCCCAAGGGTAAGCATGGTAAGCATCACACCGGAAAACTGACCCGACAACACCAAAGGTATTGAAAGTACCAGAACCGCAAACACCCCCAGGTTTGCTGAAAGGCTGTGTAATCCTTCTAGAAGGCCTGTAATTCCAGCATTTTTACGATGTTGGGTATCCAACTTCGCCTGCATCTCATAAACATCATTTCTGGTATCTTTTTTCTTACCCAACCATAACAATTCCTGCAAGCCCTGAATCCTGTCAACAAGGTATGCTTTAAATCCGGATTTCATTTCTACGTTATTTTTTCCAACTCCTTTAGCCAGATGCACCGCTAATGCCGGCAAAGCAACTCCGCTCACAAGCAGGAAGAAGAGCGTTGCCAATGATAAAACCGGATCGAAAAACCATAAAGCTACACAGGTAAAAGCTGTAATGACGACCGCAACAATTACCGGAGAAATGATGCGTAAGTAAACATTCTGCAATGTATCAATATCAGTTACCAAACGCGCAAGCAAATCGCCTGACCTACGCCCCATCAACCACTTCAACGACAGCGAATCAATTTTCCTGAACAGCAGGCTGCGCATGGATGAAAGGGTGTTAAAAGTCAGTTCGTGCGAAACAACACGGTCAAAATACCTTACTACAGCCCGCGATATTCCAAAAAACCTAACAGCAGCGGTAACTACAAACAAATCAACCAACATCGGGCGTTGTGCTGCCCGTGTTATGAGAAATCCTGATGAACTCATCAGACCGATACCGGTGAGTATGGTTGCTGTCGCCAGCAGTAGAGCGCCGGCAAAGTGCAATTTGTTATTTTTGAGGAACCGCAGCAATTTTCGGATCATGCCATTCCTCCTTCCCTGTTGCCCATAGTTTTCATATAACCCGCATAGATTCCTTCCTGCCTGACTAAAGTATCATGAGATCCGCTCTCAACTATTCTTCCACGATCGAAAACCAGGATATTATCGGCGAGGTAAACGGTCTTCAAGCGATGTGCAATAATGAACGTGGTTCGGTTTTTAAGCAATTTCTCTGTTGCTTCCGCAATATTTTCTTCACTTTCAGGATCAAGGTTTGACGTTGGTTCATCGAGAATCAATACAGGCGCATTTTTCAGGAAAGCCCTTGCAATAGCCAACCGCTGCCTTTCACCACCACTGAGGCGTGATGCATTTTCATGAAGCAAAGTGTGATAGCCTTGTGGAAGTTGATTGATGAAACCGTGCGCTCCGGCGTTTTTAGCAGCTTCCATTACCTGATCAATACTTGCATTTGGATGTGCCATCAAAAGGTTCTCAAGCACACTCATATTGAAGAAATGAGGCTGCTGAGGAACATAAGCAATTTGAGCTTTCCATTCTTCGGGATCAACCTGATTAAGCGGAATTCCATTCACCATAATCTGACCCGATGATGCCTGTAGATATCCCATCAGCAAATAGGCAAATGTTGATTTTCCTGAACCGGTTTTTCCGACTGCTGCGGTCAAGGTATCTGGCTCGAGCCTGCAGTTTATACTTTGCAATGCAGGATGTTCAGATTTGGGATAAGTAAAGCTGACATCGGCAAAATTCAAAGTAATTATATGATTGTCCAGGCTAGCTGTGTGATTTGGTTCGCTCGAAAACTGACTGGAATCTGTAATTTCAAAAATCTTTTCTGCTGCTGCCGCACCTTCCAGACCGCTGTGATAATGCTGGCCGAGGGCCCGGAAAGGAAGATAAAATTCTGGAGTCAGCAACAATACAAACAAACCCAACTGGTACACCATCAGGCCTTCGATAAGCCGGATTCCAACCTGCACTGCTACCAGTGCAATGCTGATACTGGCAGCCAGCTCAAGCACCATGCCCGATAAAAATGCAACCCTAAGCACCTTCATGGTGATAGTACGATAGCTTTCGCTGATACTTGCTACATTATCGGTTTCCTTACGGTTCGAACCGAATATCTTCATCGTTTTATGACCCTGCAGGGCATCTAGAAAATAAGAAGACATTCCGCTTAATTCATGCCACAGTTTTAGTGTGAGGCTTTTAGCCCAACTTCCGATCAGCCACATAAAAAACACTATTAACGGGCCTGTAAACAACATTATCAAACCACTGAGCCAATCAGTGTAAAGCGCAAAGAGGATAATGGCCGGTGGAAGAATAATCAGGTGAATGACTGCTGGAATATAGCGGGTATAATACTCATCAAGCTTTTCAACCCCATCCATTACTACGGCTACCAGCCCACCGGTTTTCTCGGACTTCGTATAAGACGGGCCAAGTTCCAGCAGATGACCGAAAAGTTTCAATCGTAGTGCTGATTTAATTTTTACGGCGTTTTGCTGGGCAAGCCTTTCCCGAACCCAGATCAGCAAAGCCCGTGCAATGATAGTGGCGAACAGCAGATAAAGTGAGTAGGTTTTAGGTTGTTGTGACAAGAAAAAGACATCATTGATAATGATGCTCAAGAGGTACATTTGCAGAATAACAACAGCAGCCATTGCCAAACTAAAAGCTGCCAATGAAAATATAAAACCTCGTACACCCTTCGCCAGCCCAAACAGCCTGCGATGAATGCTCTTCGGACGTTTTTCAGAAATCTTTTTATCGTTATTGTTCACTGATCGGTTCTAAACATTATTTCCATTTATACCAAATGGCTCCCTGTAAGAGAATAGCCCTGCGGGGATAAGTTGGCAGTTGGCAAAAGACAGTCGGCAATCAAATACATCTCTCAATTTCACCATCAAATTTAAATTGCAACACTGTAACACAATTGATAAGTACAACAAGTTGGCTAGTTTTAAAATTAAAGCACTTAAACAGGATATGAATTTCTGTAAGGGTTGATTTATTAGTCCATCCATGTCAAACCCCAGCAGGATTTGCAATCCTGTCGGGGTTACTGTATTTGGGCTGGCACTAATTGACTAATCAACCATTTGACCATCCACTACTCCATCACTCCAATACTCCAACAACCGCATCACTGCATCACTGTATCACAGTTTCACTTCCTCTCGTGGGATGGCATCGCGGGTTATGCGTTTGCTAAAAACGTAATAGCTCCAACCCTGGTATGCAAGAACGATGGGGACAAAGAATAATGCAACAATGGTCATGATCTTTAAAGTCATCTTACTGGATGATGCATTATAGATAGTGAGATTGTAAGCCTCATTCAATGATGAAGGCATCACATTGGGAAATAAACCGTAAAAGATTATAGCAGTGCCTAACAGAATGGTCAGAGCAATGGATGCAAAAGCATATCCCTGCATTTTGAGCCGCATAAACACGAAGCAAGCTATAAAAGTAAATAGGGCAAGTGTTGGCAACGTACCCGGAACCAGTCCAAGACCATCAAAAAGTACAGTCTGCCAGTAACCCAGCACAGCAAAAACTACTGTAACTATACCAATAGGCCACCACATAGTTTTGGCAATTTTTTCTGCACGAGCCTTTAGGTTGTCTGTAGTACGAAGGCTGAGAAACAGTGCTCCGTGCAGCATGAAAATCAGCACCACCACCACACCGCCAAGCAGGGCGTAAGGATTAAGTGCTGCGAGCAAGTTTCCTGTAAAATTCATATCAGCGCCAATAGGAAGGCCCTGCACAATGTTTGTGAACGCTACGCCCCACAGCAGAGCCGGCAGAAAGCTACCCCAGAAAATAAACTGATCGGCAGTTTTTCGCCATAAGGTTTGTTTCATTTTGCTGCGGAACTCAATCCCGACAGCCCTGAAGATGAGTGCAAGCAGCAACAGGAACAATGGAATATAAAATCCGCTGAAAAGTGTGGCATACCAATGCGGAAATGCTGCAAACATGGCTCCGCCGGCGGTGATCAGCCAAACCTCATTAGCATCCCAAAACGGACCGATGGTATTCAGAACGACCCTGCGGTCAATATCATCTTTGGCGATAAAAGGCAGGAGTATTCCAACTCCGAAGTCAAATCCTTCGAGAACGAAATAGCCGATAAACAGGATCGCTATTAATATGAACCATATAATCTGATAATCCATAATTCAATTATTTTAAAGGTTTTTTGAAAGCATGATCAATAAGCATGGGTCGCTGCGTCATCATCAGGTACACCTGATTTCGCAAAACGGTGAACAAGGTAAACGGCAACGGCAGCAAGCAAACCATATACGAGTGTGAACGCAATGGTGGTCAGAGCCATGGAACTGCTGCTAACATTAGGTGAAACACCATCGCGGGTAAACATTAAACCATGAACTATCCAGGGTTGCCGACCCATCTCAGCAACAATCCATCCCAGTGTATTTGCCAAAAGCGGCAAAAACATGATGATTGTAGCCAATCGAAGATATGGCCTGCTTATTGTCAGTTTGTTACGCCACCATTGTACAAGCCCGAATATTGAAAATAGTATAAACAACATACCCAATCCCACCATGAACCTGAAACTCCAATAAACTAAGGCTACCGGGGGCAGGTAATCGCCAGGACCGTATGTTTCTTCGTATTCTTGCTGCAGTTCATTCAGTCCTTTTACTTCGCTTGTGAGATTGTTGTAGGCCAGCACAGTTAACATGTATGGTAATTTCAACTCCCTGAGGGAGGTCTTATTTTCCTGATTAATGATTGCAAAGAGTGAGAAACTCGCAGGTTTTTCCGATTCCCACATACCTTCCATGGCCGCCATCTTCATAGGCTGATGCTTAACAGTGTGCTGAGCATGCTTATGCCCGGTAGTAGCAACAAGGAGGCTGGAAACAGCCGTGAAGACCAGTGCTATGTGAGCTGATTTGGAGAAAATCTCAACCTGGTTTTTACGCAAAATGTGCCATGCACTGATACCCAGCATAAAAAGGCCACCTGTTGTAAAAGCTGCAATAATGGTGTGCTGAGCCATTATTAGCATTTGTTCGTTGAGCATCACAGCAATAAAATCACTTAACTCGGCGCGTCCTTCATTCAAAACGTAGCCTACAGGCACCTGCATCCATGCGTTGGCAATTAGAATCCATATTGCTGATAGATTAGAGCCAATCGCTACAAGCCAGATGCTGAGCAAATGCAGTCCCTTGGGCAACTTGTTCCAACCGAAAAGCCAAACGGCAATAAATGTTGATTCAAGGAAAAAAGCCAAAAGTGCTTCAATAGCCAGCGGGATCCCAAAAATATCTCCGACAAAACGTGAGTATGCCGACCAGGCCATTCCAAACTGGAATTCAAGAACGATACCAGTAACAACGCCTAAAGCGAATATGATCACAAAAAGTTTTCCGAAAAATTTGGTCAGTCTTTTGTAATCAAGGCTTCCGGTACGGTAGTAAAATGTATGTAAGATGGCAGTGAGCACAGCAAGTCCCATGGTTATGGGGACAAAGAAAAAGTGATAGATTGTTGTGATGCCAAACTGCCATCTGGCGATTTCTAGTGCTTCCATATAGATTTAATTAAAGAGTAAATGAATGATTTGTATCAATAAAATCCCTCTGCTATGTGAATAACAAAAATCAGATTTTTTTTCCAAACAACAAGTAAATAAATTCAAATTATAAGCTTGTGCATCTACTTTAAGTTCTCAACTGGAAAGGTCTGCCAATACCAAAGCTGAAATTACTGTCCAAAATTTCCCGATAAAAAAAAGTCAGGGGATGTGGAATCTGAGTTCACATGTAATAAACGCTCACAGCGCTATTGTTGCATCAGAAAATTTGCATGGATGAAATTTCAGCATCAGGCATGGTTTATCTGGCAATTATTCCTTAGTATTGCAAGCGTGTTATCACAGAAACTATCAACCTTTAACGAGTAATCTGATCATGACAAAAAACAAAACTTTTCCTATTTTTCTCGCCTTCCTGGCCATGGGTTTCGGCGATGTTGTCGGCCCGCTGGTATCGCTGGTAAAAGATACGTTTATGGTTTCAAACTTTGTTGCTTCACTGATGACTACCAGCGGCTTCCTGATGTTTGGAATTTTATCAATTCCGTTGGGTGTTCTTCAGGATTCCAGGGGGAAAAAGTATATTCTTTCCATGGGCTTGATGATTGCCTTGTTTGGTTTGCTGATCCCAATCGCTTTCGGCATGTATGGCCCGGTTGCCGTTATTGAACCGGGATCGAATGTTAAACTCTATGCACTTTTTGTAAGTATTTTTCTGCTTGGCGCCGGAGCAACAACGCTGCAGGTAGCCGGAAACCCCATCATGCGTGACGTGTCAGCCGAGGGACGCTATTCAAGCAATCTCTCGCTCGGGCAATCCATAAAAGCCATAGGTTCTTCGCTGGGATTTCTCGTCCCTCCTGCCGTAGCCATTTGGTTCGGACTGGATTGGACCATCCTCTTTCCACTTTTCGCATTCATACTGGTTATCACACTCATTTGGGTACGAACCATCAAAATCACTGAAAGGAAAAACCTGGATGCTCAGCCAGCTACGCTGGGTTCGAGCCTGGCACTGCTCAAAAATCCTTTTGTGCTGATGATGGTATTGGGTATTTTTCTTTATGTGGGAGCCGAAGTTTCAATGAGTGCGCAGATTCCCATTTTGATGGACAAAGTTTATGGTTTCAGCGATTTCGGGCTGTGGCTTGCCTGGGGATTATTCTTTTTACCAATTTTCATTGGCCGACTGGCAGGCGCTTTTTTATTGCGAACCGTGAAAGCTGGCAGATTTTTGATATTCAGCGTCATGTTTTCAATCCTGGGCATGGCCATGCTATTTTTGGGAAGCCAGTATGTTGCTTTCACAGGAATTTTCCTTGTCGGGCTCGGCTTTGCCAATATTTTCCCACTGATATTTTCAATTACGGTGGATGCTATGCCCGAGCGCACGAATGAGCTGGCCGGACTTATGGTAACGGCTATTCTAGGTGGCGCTATTATTCCACCCATTACCGGAGCCGTAGCGGATGTGAATGTAACACTTGGATTCATGGTTCCAGCAGTCTGTATTGTTTATATTTTGGGTGTGGCGATCAGGTCGTTAAAAAGTTGATCGTGTGAAGTCAGCGGTTTTTCAGGTAATTTTTTAGTTCTTTGTAATAGTTCTCATGCGTGCCAAGCATCAGTAGTTCTAGAGTATCAGTATTATATCGGTAAGCCATCAGGTACAGTATTATTTGGATTCTGAATTTGTACACTAACACCGTTCTGAGATCCCCTTTCTTTTGCTCCCCAATATCAGGTCGGGCTATCACTTCTCTCACGGCGTTATCAAGTTCGGTCTTATCTGATGAACTCAGTTTTTTAACTTTTTGCTCGAAGATTCGCGATTGAATGATTCGCATTGCCGGTTCAATCAAATTTATAATCAGAAAACCGGCCTGATTCGATTTCGGCTTTTCCTCTGAGAATTTCTTTAATGAGAGTGTAAGGCATATCAGGGTTTTCCTCAGCAATCCGGCCAATGGTAGCCCAATGTTCTATTTGTCCGGTGACTGAACGGTTTTCAACTTTGCTGATACTCCGGGCATTGTTCAATAAATCGTCTGATATTCTGATTGCAGTAGGCATTGTATAATTTATTAAAACGTTGCAAAATTAATTCAAAAGTGACACAAAATGCAACTGGTGGGATGAAATCATCATTCATTTCTTTAAGCTGACATAAATTTGAACAAACGTAAAGAGTACAATTACATCTCAATTTTAAAGACTCATGATTCTTAGTAAGAAGTCGCTGCCTGGCAAACGTGAACGGTCAATGATATGGCTTTCTCGTTTCTTATTAATATTCATTCTTCCTGCCTGCAATATAAACGATGCACCTCTTGGTGAGCGCTTTGAACTGATGCATAACTGGGAATTCAGCCAATCCGGTCAGGAAGAATGGAATCCGGCTATCGTGCCCGGTACGGTTCACACCGATTTGTTAAAAAACAATCAGATCCCTGATCCTTTTTACGGCTGCAACGAAAAAAATTTACAATGGATCGGCCAAACAGATTGGGTTTACCGGACCACTTTCCAGGTTGATGCGAGCCTGTTGGAAAAATCTAAGGTAAACCTGGTTTTTGAAGGACTTGACACCTATGCCGTAGTTTCTCTGAACGACAATAAAATACTGGAAGCCAACAATATGTTCCGCAAATGGGAAATCAACTGTAAGGAATTCCTGAAAGAAGGGGGAAATGTCCTTGAAATAATCTTTGAATCAGCCGAAAACCGTTTCTTACAGGATTCAATTGCTTTAGGCTATCCGCTGCCTGGCGGACGCTGGAACCAAAGTCGCAAGGCTGCCTATCATTTTGGCTGGGATTGGGGGCCAAAATTCGTAACTGCCGGAATCTGGAAACCGGTTTACCTGGAAGCATGGGATTCGCATAAAGTTGAAGACATTCACGTAGTCACTAAAAGCGTCACGAATCAAAAGGCTGATTTGCAAAGTACTTTTACCGTTGAATCAGCAAGGGCTGAGAACGCAAGCCTGAGAGTAATAAACGCCGGCAATGGTCAGCAACTGGCTGCAGAGGAAATCAAGCTGGAGCCAGGTGTGAATGAGTACGCCCTGGATTTTTCTATCATAAATCCCATTCTCTGGTGGACAAACGGACTAGGCGAACAACATTTGTATGAGTTGGAATTTGTAATAGAAACCGCCTCGGGTAAAACTTTTGAGCAAAGTATTCCATACGGCATCCGCACACTCGAAGTGGTGACCGAAGATGATGAATTCGGCAACTCCTTGTATGTGAAGCTGAACAATGTGCCCGTGTTTATGAAAGGTGCCAATTATATTCCACAGCACAGTTTTGTCACCGAAGTGCAGGACGAAGATTACCAGGCCATTATAGATATGGCTGTTGCATCTAACATGAACATGTTGCGTGTTTGGGGCGGCGGAATTTATGAAAAGGATATTTTCTACGAACTCTGCAACCGCCACGGTTTGCTGGTTTGGCATGATTTCATGTTCGCCTGCGCGATGTATCCCGGCCATAATGCTTTTGTTGAGAATGTCAGGCAGGAGGCCATCTATCAAGTCAAGCGACTGAGAAATCATAGCAACATTGCATTGTGGTGTGGTAATAACGAAGCTGACGAAGGCTGGCACAATTGGCAATGGCAGCGGACACTTGACATCTCACCAAAAGACTCTGCCACGATTTGGGAAGGCTACAAGCGGGTTTTTCATGATTTGCTTCCTGGCGTTGTCAATAAATATGACCCTCAGCGTACTTACCTTTCCACCTCACCAATGCATGGCTGGGGCCGTGAAGAAAGCCTGAAAGAAGGCAGCGCCCATTATTGGGGTGTATGGTGGGGCTTGCAGCCTTTTGAAATGTATCTCGAAAAAGTCCCGCGCTTTATGAGCGAATATGGTTTTCAGGCCATGCCCGCCCTGGCTACCATCAGGCAATTTCAGGAGCCGGAAGATGATTTCCTTTTCTCTGATCCCCTCAAATGTCACCAAAAACATCCAACAGGTTACCATACCATCAGCACCTATCTTGAAAGGGAAAACCTCTACCCGGAATCGGTTCAGGAATTTATTTATCTGAGTCAGATGGTTCAGGCAAAAGGCATTGGCCTGGCCATTGAAGCGCACCGCCGCGTCATGCCCCGCTGCATGGGAACCCTTTACTGGCAGTTGAACGATTGCTGGCCGGTTACAAGCTGGTCGGCTACGGATGTGAATGGCAATTGGAAAGCCCTTCAATACAAAGTAAGGGATTTGTACGATGACATCATAGTTTCAGTGATTGAACACCAGGACAGTTTAAAAGTATTTCTTGTTTCTGACCGGCTCGAACCCACGAGCGGAAATCTGTACATTTCATTAGTAAACTTTGAAGGCCAAGCCCAGGTTCAATTTTCTGAACCCATAGTTTTGGAAACCAATAAATCAACCCACGCATTTACAGTTTCTTCGTCAGAACTTAGAGAAAACATCAATCCTGCTGAATGGCTGGTTCGGGCAAGGTTCGAAACACTATCAGGAGAAATTTATCAAAATGAGAAATTCCTCGAAACCCTCGGGAATTTGAATTTACCGTTGGCATTAATTGATTACGAGATTCAGTCTACCGAAGACGGATATCTGATAAAGCTTACGAGCAATGCTTTCGCCGCCCACGTGCAATTGTACCTAAGCGACAGCCATGCCTGGTTTGATGATAATTTCTTTCATCTTTGGCCTGGTGAAGAGAAGGTGGTGTTTTGTAATTCCACATTATCTTTAATGGAGTTTGAGTCGCAGTTGAATGTTTGCTCCTTGCGCGACTATTTAATGAATAATTAAGATTATGTCCTACATTTATCAGTACTCCTTAATTTTTGTTGTAAATCCCCCTAACCCCCTTTTTCAAAGGGGGAAGGTTTCCTGCAAAATACTAATTTTTGAGCTATTCTCCAGCAGTACAGCTATATGAAGATTCCGTTATGTAAAATTAAACAATATGACTAAAAAACTGATTTTTCCGCTTTTGATCCTGGCATTAGTTCTTTCAACATGCAAAATTGATAAAGAACCCAGCGATCCCGCTTCCTACGTCAATCCCTTCATCGGAACTGGTGGACATGGACACACCTATCCAGGAGCAGCTACGCCTTTTGGGATGGTGCAGTTGAGTCCGCAAACCCGGCTTGATGGTTGGGACGGCTGCTCAGGTTATCATTATACCGACAGTATCCTGTATGGCTTTGCGCACACTGCTTTAAGTGGAACCGGTGTCAGCGATTACGGCGATATTCTTGTTATGCCGGTAGTGGGTGAACCGGTTTTTCAAAACACAGAATACAGTTCTCCTTTCAAAAAAGAAAACGAACATGCCGAAGCGGCTTATTACAGCGTATTTCTTGACAAACCAAACGTTTTAGCTGAAATGACGGCTACAACCCGAGTAGGATATCACCGTTATACTTTCCCGGTAAGCGATGAAGCCAATTTCATCATTGACTTCAAACACCGTGACCCTGTAATGGAGTCCTGGATAGAGATAGTAAGCGATACCGAAATCCGCGGCATGCGGCGTTCAAGAAATTGGGCCGAAGACATGGTGTGGTATTTTCACATGGTGTTCTCAAAACCTTTTGAACGCAGCGGCATTGCAGTGGATGATATTGTTAATCCGGGGATTTTCAGTGCTGAAGGCCAGAATATTAAAGCCTTTGTTGGGTTCGAAACCGAAAAAGACGAAATGATTGAAATAAAAGTTGGCCTCTCAGCCGTGGATGCCGAAGGCGCTTATAAAAACCTGATGGCTGAAGTGCCAGGCTGGGGCTTTGAACAAGTAAGGCAAAACAGTTACGAAGCCTGGAATCAGGAATTGAGCAAAATAAAGGTGAAAGGAGGAAATCAGGATCAGAACATGGTGTTTTACACAGCAATGTACCATGCTTTCCTCCAACCCAATACCTTCATGGATGTTGACCGGCGATATCGTGGCATGGATAAAAAGATCTATGCTGCTGAGGATTTCACCAATTACACCGTGTTCTCACTTTGGGATACATACCGCGCCTGGCATCCGTTGATGACCATCATTGAGCAGGATCGCACCCGAGATTTTATTCATGTGATGCTGGATATGTATGAAAAAGGCGGGCTGTTACCCATCTGGGAGTTAGCTGCCAATGAAACATATTGCATGATTGGCAACCACAGTGTATCGGTAATTGCTGATGCGTGGATGAAAGGTCTGCGTGGTTTTGATGGCGAAAAAGCCTTGCAAGCCATGATCCACAGCGCCACCCGCGACCATTTCGGACTTAATGTTTACCAGAAACATGGCTACATTCCCGGCAACATGGAACATGAATCCATTTCCAAAACCCTTGAATACGCATTTAACGACTGGTGCATCGCCATGATGGCCCGCGACCTGGGCAATGAAGAAATTTACCACGAATACCTTCGCCGGGCGCAATCCTATAAAAATATTTTCGACCCTGAAACCGGCTTTATGCGCCCAAGACTGAATGGCAGTTGGCTCACGCCTTTCGATCCCACTACCGTTGACTGGCATTTCACCGAGGCGAATTCCTGGCAATACAGTTTTTACGTGCCACAGGATATAACTGGTTTGGCTGAGATGCATGGAGGCAAGGAAAAACTGGTTTCTAAAATTGATGAATTGTTCGAAACCGAAATTGATATCAGTGGCCGCGATATGAAAGATATTTCGGGATTGATTGGCCAATATGCACATGGCAACGAACCAAGCCACCACATGGCTTACCTCTATAATTTTGTGAACCAACCCTGGAAAACCCAGCAGCGCGTCAGGAAAATCATGGATAATTTTTACACAATTCATCCTGATGGCCTCATTGGAAACGAGGATTGTGGGCAAATGTCGGCATGGCTGATCATGAGCGCCATGGGATTTTACCCGGTAACGCCTGGCGCTCCGGAATACGTAATTGGTACACCCTGGTTCCCCGAAATGGAAATCCAGTTGGAGAACGGAAATGTTTTCAGGATCACAGCCAACAATGTTTCAAACAGTAATTTTTACATTCAATCAGCCACATTGAACGGAGAAAACTATTCCAAATCATGGATTACGCATCAGGATATTATGAATGGCGGCCATTTGCATTTTGAGATGGGCAGCCAACCCAATAAAATCTGGGGCAGTCGTGATGAAGATATTCCGATTTCACAAATAGATAAACAACTTATACTTCCAGTTCCATTCCTGGTAGCCGATGGATCAATCATAAAAGAACCTGTACAGGTTTCAATTGAAACAATCATCCCGGATTGTGAAATCTATTATACGCTTGACGGAACCACACCCGGCAAAAATACTTTTAGGTATTCTGAACCAATCACGCTCAGCGAAACAGCAATGTTAACGGCGGTGGCCTGGAAAGAAGGCTTTGGGTTCAGTAGTCCAGTGCAAGGGCATTTTGTAAAAATTGACATCAACCGCAGCATTGACATCAAACCGCCGATGGATGCCAATTACCATGCCGGTGGACCTGAAGCCCTGATTGACGGATTGAGAGGTACAGCCAACTTTCGCCTTGGTGGCTGGCACGGCTACCAGGGCATTGATTTTGAGGCTGTGGTTGATCTTGGAAAGGTTCAGCCCATCCGGTATGTTGGCGCTGGTTTCCTGCAGGAAATCCGCTCATGGATATGGATGCCCAACGATGTTACCTTCCTGGTTTCAGAGGACGGCGAAAACTTTAAGCAATTGGCTCACATCAAGAACACGATTGCAATTGATGATTATACAGATCACTTTCAGGAATTGGGTTCGAAAGTGAACTGCAAAGGCCGCTATATGAAAGTGCTGGCCACCAACTTCGGCACAATACCCGACTGGCATTTGGGAGCGGGTGGAAAGGCCTGGTTGTTTGTGGATGAGATTATCATTGAATAATCAGCAACATCTTTTATGAAACCGGATACTCAATGCGCACGTGATAGATATTCATCAGTTTCTTCTTAAGGATTTTTTTTACCCGGGTAATATCGCGCATCGTGATGGGTGAATTGTCGAATTGATGATCTTCCACCTGCTTGTTAATGATATTTTCAACCAATTCGTTCAGTATTTGCTGATCAGGTCTTTTCAAGCTGCGGGAGGCGGCTTCCACTGAATCGGCCATCATCACAACCGCGGTTTCTTTTGAGAAAGGGATCGGGCCGTGGTAAGTGAATTGATCCTCATTGATTGCTTCATCAGGGTTTTCTTTCTTGTGCATGGAATAAAAATACTCCGCCTTGCGAGTTCCGTGGTGGGTTCGGATAAAATCAATGAGGATTTCCGGAAGCGTATGCTTACGCGCCATTTCAACACCTTCAATAACATGACTGATGATGATGCGCGAACTCTCTTCAAAACTGAGTTCATCATGCGGGTTAAAGCCAGTAACCTGGTTCTCGACAAAGAACATAGGGTTGTTCATTTTGCCAATATCATGGTATAATGCCCCGGTTCGCACAAGCAGGGTGTTGCCCCCAATTTCACGTATAAGTTCCTCGGCAATATTGGCTACCTGCAATGAATGCTGAAATGTTCCAGGGGCTTTTTCGGCGAGGGTTCGCAATAGTTTATTGTTTGTATCGGAAAGCTCAAGCAGGGTAACATCGGTGGTGAACCCAAAGATTTTTTCAAAAACATAGATGAGTGGATAAGCAAGCAGGGTAAGCATTGCACTGCCTCCGAACATAAGGATCATATTGGGTTCGATAGTTGAAAAATTACCTTCCTGCATAAGGTTCATGCCCGCGTAAATAGCAACATAAGTCATAAAAATCAGGAAAACACTTTTGGCAAATTGAGAACGTTTTTGCAGGTTCACAACACTGATAATGGCAATGATCCCTGCAATGAGTTGAAGAAAAACAAACTCAAAGCTATTGGGAACCAGGAAACCGGTGATAAAGATGGTGACAAGGTGAACAAAAAGTGCCAGTCGTGTATCGGAAAAAATGCGTATGATAACCGGAACCAGGCACATAGGCACAAGATAGATATAGGTGAGATGAAACCTCGTCATATAACTGAGTGCAAAAACCATAAGGAGTATCACGATCAGCATAAAAACAACCATCTTATTCTGACGGAAAATATCGGCCCGGAAAAAAACCAGGAACAGCATAAAAACAGTTAGTGCGATCACCACCAAAATAGTTTGACCGGCGATTACGCCTATAAAAGCGGCAGAACTTCCAACCTGGATTTCATATTCTTTACGGAAGGATTCCAGTACCTGGTGTCGTTCGGTATTCACAAGATCGCCTTTTGAAATGATCCGCTCACCTTTCTGAATCATGCCCCGCATCAGCGATATCCTTCCCAGTGCAGTTTGTCGCTCGCGCTCAGTTGTTGCTGGATCGAAGCGTACATTCTGAACCAGGTTATTTTCAATGATGCGGATAATGGGTTCATGATCCACGGCAGGGTTCAATGCTGAAAAGTAGTTTTTAACATAAACATCTGCCGACTGAATTGTGAAAAAACTTTTCAGTTCACGTTCAACGGCAAGGTTTTCCCTTAATAAAATGATAAGGAAATCGGCTGGCACACCTTCTATGACCGTGTGATTTTCAATAATTCCCGCATTGAACAGTGAATCGTAAACCTTGATCATAAGGTTCTCATTCCGGGTTTTTCTACCATTGCTTTCCGATCCGGTTTCGCGCCAATAGTTGTTGAACTGTTCAATCAGCTTGATTCTGTTGGTCTCGAAAGCCGCAGCGTCGAATACAAAATATGGTTTAACCTGCTTTAACACGTTTTCACGCTCCTGAACCAGTTCAGCATCTGTTTTAAGTATTGGAAAATCAAAGGGGGCAATCAAATCTTCATGCATCCAGGGTTTACCCCGCTGAAATTCGTACCTGAACTTTCCTTCTTTTGGGAATACTCCAACAATAATAGCTGCTGCCAATAAAAACAGCAATATCCTGTAAATGATCAGTGAATTTGTTTTAAAATATGTGCTGATCTTGTTCATCCGGGTTAAGATTATTTTGCGAAAATAGGAATTTTGTTTTGAAGCCGGAGGCCGGCATTGTTAAGACAACTAATAGAATATCTCTTTTGTGCAACAGATTGCCCAAAATACAGAATCATAATAAGTGATTTCACAAGCGCATATTATTTAACAAAGTCTTCATTTACATTAACACTAAAAAACTACTTTTGTCACTAGCAATATAAAAACATGATATTCTCCTCCATTTTCTCACTACCACTCGAGGATCCAGTAATAATTTTCACGCTGGTTTTATTTATCATATTGCTCTCACCTATTGTACTGCGTAAGCTGCGGATTCCAAGTATTATCGGACTTTTGCTAGCCGGAGTGATTGTTGGGCCCAATGGTCTGAACCTTTTGCTACGCGACAGCAGCATTGTCCTCTTCGGAACTGTTGGTTTGCTTTACATTATGTTTCTTGCTGCCCTGGAAATCGACATGGGTGATTTTAAGAAAAGCAGCAAGCGAAGTTTCATTTTCGGTGTTCTTACATTTATTATTCCGTTGGGTTCAGGCATTGTTATTTTGTATTATTTCCTTGATTATTCATTTACGGCATCCTTGCTCATTGCAAGTATGTTTTCAACCCACACTCTTATTTCCTACCCCATTGTCAGAAATCTGGGCATTTCAAAAGATGAATCCGTAACCGTATCAGTTGGAGGGACTATCATTACCGATACAGCGGTATTGTTACTATTGGCAATGATCGTTGCTTCTACGGACGGAAACCTTGATATGGAATTCTGGATTCATTTGACCCTATCACTTACCATTTTCGTATTGTTTATTTTACTTATTTACCCTCGCGTTACACGATGGTTTTTCAGAAATATTCCCGAAAGCGGAACCAGCCAGTATGTATTTGTGCTGAGTTTGGTTTTCCTTGCAGGTGTATTGGCCGATCTGGCAGGCCTTGAACCCATTATTGGGGCTTTTCTGGCTGGACTGGCCATTAATCGGCTTGTACCATCCAATTCTGCCTTGATGAACAGAATTGAATTTGTAGGTAATGCGATTTTCATCCCATTTTTCCTGATAAGTGTTGGAATGCTCGTGGATATTAAAGTCATATTCTCTGGATCACATGCGTTGCTAATCACAGCTGTAATAACTCTTACAGCCATCGTCAGTAAATGGGTACCGGCATATATTTCCCAAAAACTATTTGGCTATTCAGTGATACAGCGCAGGATCATTTTCGGCTTGAGCACCTCACGAGCCGCAGCGACACTTGCTGTTATTCTCATTGGTTTCAGCATGGGCATTGTTGACGAAACCATACTAAATGTAACTGTACTGCTCATTTTGATCACTACACTTATAAGTAGTTTTATCACAGAGCAGGCCGGGCGTAAGCTTGCCATTATTGAAAGCCAGCGCGCGCCACAATTGGCCGTGAAACCAGAAAGGATACTTGTGCCGGTTGCTAATCCCAAAAATGTATCGCGCCTCATTGAACTTGCTGTTTACCTCAAAGACCCTTCCCTGCCTGAACCTATTTTTCCCCTTTCGGTAATCAAGGATTCTGAAAACGTGGAAGAACAGCTTCAAATCAGTAATAAGGAAATGGTAGAAACACTCTCAATTGTAAATGATATTGATGTAAATATACAACCAACAACCCGGGTTGACCTGAATATCAGTAATGGCATCATACGGGCAATAAAGGAATTATTCATTACCACTGTTGTTCTTGGCTGGAATGCGAGAATTACAACACGGCAGTGGATTTTTGGCAGTATCCTGGATCAATTGCTCGACAAAATGAGCCAAATGATCCTGGTTTGCAAAATTACGGAACCGCTTAATCTTTTCCGGCATATCGTTGTTGTGGTTCCAAAAGCCGCCCAATTTGAAACCGGTTTTCAGAATTGGGCATTGATTATTAAAAGGCTGGCTAACCAGTTAGGAACCACTATCCGTATCTATACAAACACCAACGACGAAACTGCAATTAAGACCTCACTCGGCAAACTGCGCCCATTTGTTGAAACCAGCATCAGCACCAATGACGAATACCCGGATCTCCCACAAATGGCAGCATCAGCAAGAAACGATACTTTATATGTTTTTGTTAGCGCCCGGAAAACAACAATCAGTTATAATCATATGCTGGATGATATTCCTTTCCTGCTTTCGAAGCATTTTACCGAACAATCATTTATAGTGCTGTACCCGCAGCAATCGCTAAAATACTCAGTTGAAAGCAGTCTCCAACTCGACGACTATTCTATATTTCCGCTTAAGCGAAACCTCAGTTTCTTTAGCCGGCTATGGAGACGACGAAAAAAATCCTGAAATTTGGCCATTAATTTATCTGCATCATGGAAAACCACGACAACAAGCCTATTGAGTATGGCATCAGTCTCCTGGCAGCCATTCCGGTTCGCAAGCATCCTTTCAATAGTTCGGAAATGACCAGCCAGATATTGTTTGGCGAATCCTTAACGGTGATTGAAAAATACCACACCTGGCGCAGGATCAGGTGCAGCTACGACAACTACAACGGTTGGGTAAATTCGTCTGATTTCCAGGTAATCAGTGAAGAATCGTACTTAAGCATATCAAACATGCCTACTGCAGTGGTTACCGATCTCGTCCAGATCATGTTCGACCACACACGGAACCGCATGTTTCCGGTTTTAATAGGAAGTTCGCTGCCCGGATTAATTGATCAGTCGTTCGAACTCGACGGGATACAGTATTCTTTTGATGGAGCTGCCGTTTGCCCGGGAGTTGGCACCCATTGCCGAAAGCTGGTTGAAAACGCTTACATGTATTTGCATAGCCCTTACCTATGGGGCGGACGTATGCCTTTTGGCGTTGATTGTTCAGGATTTGTGCAGATGGTTTACAAACTTTGTGGCATTGCTTTGTTGAGGGATTCTTCGCAGCAAGCTACGCAAGGCGATATTGTGAATTTGCTCAGCGAGGCGCATCCGGGCGATCTTGCCTTTTTTGACAATGACGAAGGAGAAATTACGCATGTGGGTATGCTGTTGGATCGCAATACAATTATCCATGCCAGCGGCAGGGTGCGAACCGATAAAATTGACCATCACGGTATTTTCAATGAAGAAACCATGCAGTATACTCATAAATTACGCCTGCTCAGGCGAATACTATAACAACCACTGCCGGATTGGCAACTTAACAATTTAATAATATCCAACCGCTGTTCAATATTAATCAGAGGTTTATTTTTGCCGCGTCATTTTACGTTGTAGAAATCAATGCCAACGAGTTAACATTATCATCGCAAAATACAGGCATATGGTTGCATTACAACACATTGTATCTTGATAACTTTTAATAAATTTTTAATACGAACGAAGCTAACTTTTCTACATTTACACCAGAAATCAAACACCAAGGTTTAATTACTAATCAAAATTTCATTTTTATGAAAAAAACAAACAAGTTTATCATGTTTCTGGCAGCTTTTATGCTGCTTACAGGAACCATTTATGCTCAGATTACTACTTCTGGCATGAATGGCCGTGTACTTGACAATAACAATGAACCTCTTCCCGGGGCTACTCTTGTTGCTGTTCATCAGCCATCAGGAACGCAGTATGGCACAATTACCAACATTGAAGGTCGTTTCAACCTTCAAGGGATGCGCACAGGGGGGCCATATCTGGTAGAGGTTTCGTTCCTGGGCTACTCCAAAGAAAGCTATTCGGATATCAGATTGTATCTTGGGGAATCCTTTGTATTGGATGCTGTTCTGACTGAGGGAGTAGTAGAATTAGGAGAAGTGATGATTGTGGGTCAAAAAGCTTCTGCATTTCAAACAGATAAAACAGGTGCCACAACAAATATCTCGAACCAGCAACTGAGTGAGATGCCTACTATCAACCGTAGCATTCAGGATATTGCACGCCTTTCACCGTATGCAAATGGAATGAGTTTTGCCGGAGGTGATGGACGTTCAACCAACTTTACAGTTGATGGAGCTAATTTTAACAATAACTTTGGATTAGGCTCCAGTTTACCTGGTGGTGGTAATCCTATTTCTTTGGACGCTATTGAAGAAATTCAGATAGTAGTTGCTCCTTTTGATGTTCGTCAGTCCAATTTTATTGGTGGAGGTATAAATGCCATTACTAAATCAGGAACCAATAAATTCAAAGGAACAGCATATACCTACCTAACCAACCAGGATTTGCGCGGAAATAGAATCGGTGATGTAGATTTTGGAGAACGTGATATAGAATCGAGAAAAATTTATGGTGCAGCCATTGGTGGTCCTATTATCAAAAACAAATTATTCTTTTTTGTTAATGGTGAATACGAAATTCGTCCGGGGCAAGTAGTGACCTGGAGGCCATCAGAAGACGGTGTTGCCAACACTGACCTGTCACTTTCACGCACCAGTATTGCTGATATGGAAAGAGTAAAACAACATTTGATTACTAATTATGGCTATAATCCCGGTTCCTACACCGATTACCCGGCCGACGAAAGTAACAGAAAACTGCTTGCGCGTATTGACTGGAATATTAACAATGCCAATAAATTGAGTCTACGCTATAACCACACCAAAAATCAGGCATGGTATCCAACCAATGGTAATTCGACCGATGGAGGCTTTAGGCACAATGCATTTAATCGTATTTCGCAATACTCCATGTCTTTCTCAAATTCCATTTATTCAAGTGATAACATTGTAAATTCTATAGCGCTGGATTTGAACAGCCGAATTTCAAATAAGGTTTCAAATCAGTTCCTGACTACCTACACCAATATTTCAGATGTTCGTGGTTCTAATTCTGATCCATTTCCGTTTATTGATATTTTAAATGGAGTTAACGAAGACGGTAGTCAGATACTTGAGCCATATATGTCCGCAGGTTATGAGTTGTTTACCTGGAATAATGGCGTTAACAATAATATTTTCAATATCATTGACAACGTGAATTTTTATTTGAGTAAACACAAAGTAACTGTTGGAGCAAGTTTTGAATACCAAATGGCTAACAACTCCTATATGCGAAACGGAACAGGATATTACCGCTATGCCAGCATTGACGATTTCCTGAACCAGGCCGCTCCAAGAGATTTCGCACTAACCTATGGCTACGATGGAGACAAGAACCCAGCTGCCGAAGTAGCTTTTAACCAGCTTGGATTCTATGCGCAGGATGAGTGGAATGTTGCTTCAGGGTTTAAATTAACCTATGGAATACGAGCCGATTATTTAAAATATGAGGACAATATTATACGAAACAATGCCATTTATGAACTGGATTTTGGCGGTGAGAAAATTGATACCGGCGAATGGCCAACAGCAAAAGTTCAGATTTCACCCCGGGTCGGTTTCACTTGGGATGCCAAGGGAGACCAAACAATGAAACTACGTGGTGGTACCGGATTGTTTGCAGGAAGGTTACCTCTAGTTTTCTTTACCAATATGCCAACCAACTCAGGAATGGTACAGGGTAGCTATGCCGCTGTTACCAGATACGATGCCGATGGTAATGTTACCAGCGCTGATCCAGTATTAGCATCGTTGGCAGGACCAATGATTATAAGCGTAGAAGAAATGATTCAAAGACTGAATTTGCAAAACACAATTACTCCTGAAGATGGAGCCTTGCCTCGTGATATAAATGCAATTGACCCTGATTTCAAAATGCCTCAGGTGTGGAAATCTTCTCTTGCTTTAGATTTTGAGGTACCTGCTTCATTTCCAATGTCGGTAACTGTGGAGGGTATTTTCACAAAAAACATCAACGGGGTTATGTTGAAAAATTATGACCTGAAGCAACCAGATGACACATGGCAGCGTTTTAATGGACCCGACGATAGATATATTTATCCTGCAAGTGGCGATTTAAAATACAATGCAAAAAATGCATACGTACTTGCAAATAGTAGCGAAGGATGGGGAGCAATTGGAAACATATCAATCGTAGCCGAACCCTTAAATGATATGAATGTAATGCTTGCCTATACATATACTGAATCAAAAGAAGTTTCAGGTATGCCCGGCAGCAACGCAGCATCGGCATATAATGGCCTTATTCAGATTAATGGCCCACATCTTCCAATGGTGCAGCGTTCAGAATATGTAGTGCCTAACAGAGCAATTGCTTCTGTATCATACAAAATTCCCTGGCTGAACAATAGCGTTAATTCTGCAACATTGGTTAATCTGTTCTATGCCGGTTATTCACCAGCAGGCTACAGTTTCACCTATGCAAACGATATGAATGGCGATGGTTATGCAACCGACTTGATTTATATTCCGAATGAAAAAGGTGAAATAAAGTTTGTTAGCCCAGCGGACGAAGATGCTTTCTTTGAATTTGTTGAACAGGACAGATACCTGAGTAACCACAAGGGTGAATATGCTGAAGCTTATGCTGCACGGGCACCATGGGTGAATAAATTCGACTTACGCATTGCACGCGAATACTATATAAAAATAGGTAGTACAACCAACACCTTACAATTCAGCCTCGACTTCTTAAACTTTGGAAACCTTCTGAACAGCGAATGGGGAGTTAACCAGAATATGTTTGAGGCCAACAATGGCCGGATTTTAAGGTATGAAGGGAAAGATAGCAGTAATATTCCAAGTTTCTCAATGGTTAAGGATTCTGATGGCAATTATTTATCAGAAACGTATTCAACATTCTTCAACTATACCCAAAACTGGCAATTGCAGATTGGTATTAGATATATCTTCTAAAGTTTACTTAACAATATGTAAAAAGTCCCGCCTGGTTGCGGGACTTTTTTTATGCCTATTTTCGCAGCAAAATAATATCTTAAGCATCAAAATGACCATGAGATTCATTATTCCTACGATCCTAATACTATTGTTTGCCTCGTGCAGTCAAGAACAAAAAAATGACAATTACCTCGTCATCCTCTCCATGGATGGTTTTCGCTGGGATTATCCCAACATGACCAATACACCAAACCTTGATTCCATTGCAAAGATCGGTGTGCGGGCTGAAGCCATTCGTTCGTCCTTTCCTTCCAAAACTTTTCCGAACCATTATTCTATGGCCACTGGTTTGTATCCTGATAATCACGGCATTGTAAATAATCATTTTTACGATCCGGAAACCGGAACCACCTATTCCATGCGCGATAGCGCGACACGTCATGATCCATATTATTACGGGGGCGAACCAATCTGGATCACTGCCGAAAAGCAGAACGTGAAAACCGCCACTTATTTTTGGGTTGGCAGCGAACATCCAACAGATGGCATCCGCCCTTCAATCTGGAAATATTACGATCACAATTTCTCTTTCGAGCAACGCATTGACAGTGTCATTGCATGGCTTCAATTACCGGAAGAGCAACGCCCCCGGCTTATCATGTGGTATATGCACGAACCGGATGCCACCGGACATCGTCATGGCCCGGAAAGCGAAGCAACACTTGCCAATGTTACTTACCTCGACAGCCTTGTAGGTGTGTTTTGTCGAAAAATTAACCAACTTGAAAATGCCGGCAAAATCAACTTAATCTTTACGTCGGATCATGGTATGGGCGCTATTTCCCCTGACCGTACAGTCACACTCACCGATCATTTTCCGGCGGAGTGGGCAGAAGTAGCACTTGGTGGCAATCCTGTGTATAATATTAAAGCCAAAGAAGGTTATGCTGATTCCATTTATCAGAAATTGTATGGGCTTGAAAATATTAAGGTATGGAAACATGGCGAGGTTCCCGCAGAACTTAATTACGGCAACAACCCCCGGACGCTTGATCTGGTTGTTGCAGCCGACAGTGCCTGGAGCATCAACTGGACTCCCGCACCTGACCATTACAATTCGGGCGGAGCACATGGCTACGACATCCGCCAGCTTGATATGCAGGCAATTTTTTACGCCACAGGCCCTGCTTTTAAGAAAGGCCATGTACATCCAAAATTCGACAATGTGGATCTGTATCCTTTGATGGCAAAGATTCTTGGCATCGTACCACAGGAAGTAGATGGGAAACCTGAAAACACCAGTGGGATGCTGAGAAAATAGGCAAAGCAGTAAGAATAGAGTTTCCGTGAGAAATAACAGACTTTCTTGTAGCATTTCATCCGATAGTACCACCGACTACCACGCTTTAAGGCAGGCAGACAAGCCTTCTTTGCTAAAAGACAAATGCTAAGCTGCCCGGCATCCCCACAATTTATATTAATTTTGCCGAAACCGCAGCACTCTCAAATACATACAATCAATGCAGGATGGAAAGCATCAGGAATATAAGCAGGATGTTAAGTAAAGAAAAGAGCCTTAACCTGAGCATCAGCTTTGGAGTATTTTTGTTTGTGCTCTTTTTTCAACCTTTTCAGCTTCGTCATTTTGATTCTAATAATCTCCTGGTATTCGTGGCCGGATTAGCTGCCATAGTGTTCCTTATATTGGTTATCATACGAACCTTTATTCCACTGCTTCTTGTGAAGTACGGGGCCGTTGATGAGGAAAGCAACATTCCTGCGTTTCTTAGCGGATTCATTATGCTGGTAGTGACTTCCCTGTCATTTATATTCTACCTCCGTTATGTAGGAAATGTAAGCATGTCTTTTTACAATGTGATCAAAGTGATCCTGATATGTCTGATTCCGGTGGTTGCTTCAAGACTTTACGATGTTATCAGTGAACTGAAACAGCAAAACAGAATGCTGATTCTTGAAAAGCAGTCGGTGTATGAAAAAATGGGGAAGCTTGAAGAAGATCAACTGAACAGGACTATTGAATTTGGTTCTGAATATGGTTCTGAAAACGTAAGTCTGGTTATTGCTGATATCTTCCTCGTCAAATCAGCCGACAATTACGTGGAAATTGTTCACAAGCAGGATGATGTTTTCCACAAGAAACTCATCAGAAACACGATGAAGAACATTGAGCTTCAACTGAGGCCTTATTCAAATTTTGTGCGCTGTCACAGAACCAGCCTCGTGAATATACAGCATTTTGAACGGCTTAACAGAAATCACGCTTCACAATGGCTTAAGCTTAAAGGTTTTGATGAACAAATTCCTGTTTCCCGTCAATACCTTCTCAGGTTAAAGGAACGCCTCCATTCGCTTAAGGGGTGAATGGCATCCGCACGGCTACTTTGCCACAAACCAATAAACCAGGCTTGTGGCCACATTTTACTTTGCTTTAATCCCTAATCTTGACCGAATCAGGATCACAGCATTATTTTTGTATTTTTTTATTCAGGAAACAAAGAAATCAGATTTAAAATATCTGCAATATCCCCGGATCGTCCGCACTTCATCATGTGGATTATACGAGGCTTTCCGCATGTTTTGATTACAGTTTAAGTTTGATTACCTAATCCTTTTTTAAACACATGGTTCTGCAGCAAAGCAATTTCAAGCAAACCCTAACATTTTAAAAACCAGTAACATGTCATATACGCAAATTAAATTTTCGTCCCAAAATAAACCCGATTTCATAATAGAACTAAGAAAGAAGGTTAAAGATTACTTTGAAACCAATAAGCTGTCAAAATATGGAAATCCTGGCATAGTAGCCAAGTCCGTACTGATGACATTGGTATACTTCACTCCTTATGTATTAATGGTGGCCGGGGTGATTCAAACATTACCCATGATTTTACTCTCCTTCATTATGATGGGTCTTGGAATGGCCGGGTTAGGAATGGTGCTTATGCACGATTCAAACCATGGCACATTCTCAAAAAATCCGCGCATTAACAGATTTCTCAGCAACTCTCTGTATTTCCTGGGTGGTTTTCCGCCAACCTGGCAATACCAGCATAACACCCTGCATCATGGTTATACCAATATTCATGGCCATGATGGTGATATAAACCCGGCAGGTATTCTGAGGTTTTCACCTCACAACCCACTGAAAAAAATACACAAATATCAACACCTGTATGCATGGTTTCTCTATGGTTTGATGACCATCTCATGGATCACCACCAAAGACTTCAAACAGTACTTTAGTTACAAAAAGAGTGGAGCCGTGCTCAGCGGAACCAAATCCAATACGCAAATGATCCTTGAACTGGTTATTTCTAAAGTTCTGTATTATGCGATCTTTCTGGTGATCCCGCTCATCGTTCTTCCAATTGCATGGTACTGGATTTTGCTTTTCTTCTTTATAATGCATTTTGCAACTGGTTTGATGCTGAGTTCCATTTTTCAAACGGCTCATGTTATGCCAACATCACAATATCCCTTGCCTGACGAAGATGGCAATATTGAAAACAACTGGGCTGTACATCAATTGCTTACAACCTCCAATTATGCACCCGAAAGCCGGATTTTCTCCTGGTTGATCGGTGGATTGAATTACCAGGTTGAGCATCATTTGTTCCCGAATATAAGCCATGTTCATTACAGGAATATTGCTCATATAGTTAAGGGAACTGCGCTGGAACATGGGCTTCCCTATTATGTTCAGCCAAGCTTTCTTCATGCCGTAAAAAGTCATGCCAGCATGCTAAAATCACTGGGTCGTTAAATTAATTTTGGATATTGCTCTCACATTGAAATTGATTATCTTGCGGCATTAAAAACAATAATCCCCATGATCAATTTCGACGCTCTATCTAAGGTCACTTATGGTTTATATCTCGTAAGTGCGGGAGACAAAAACCGTGGAAACGGGTATATTTCAAACTCGGTATTCCAGGTCAGCGCGACTCCTCCTCTGTTTGCAGCATGTTGCCACAAAAACAACTTCACTGCCGGGTTTATTGAGCAGTCTGGTCATTATGCAGTGTCAGTCTTGTCTCAAAACACTGATATGGTGATCTTTAATCGTTTTGGTTACAAAAGTGGCAAAGATTTCAACAAGCTGGAGGGCATGGATATTAAACTTGGCCAAACAGGAACGCCAATTGTACTGAACAACAGCATTGCCTACCTTGAATGCAAAGTTGTACAAAAACTTGATGTGGGTACTCATTGGATGTTTATTGGCGAACTTCTTGATGCCCAGGTGCTCGATCAAACGAATGTGCCCATAACCTACGATCACTACCGTGAAACCAGGAAGGTCGTGGCTCCTGCAAATGCCCCTACATTTATTGATGTACAGCATCTGAAACCAGTGGAAACAGGTAGCTTCTCAGATAAATTCCGATGCTCGGTGTGTGGCTTCATTTACGATGAAAGTAAAGAAGGTGTTAGTTTTGCCAGCCTTCCTGAAACATGGGTGTGTCCTGTTTGCGGAACCGAAAAAAGTGAGTTCACCAGCTATTGATGGAATTGCAAACTCATGTAGACAAGCATTATTTCAAAGCGAATCATCGCTGGCATCTTTTCCGGAAAAGTATGTAACCCGGTAAAAGATGCTTTCAAACAATTCATTTTGCGAACCACTGAAAACAGCCCCAGGGTTCTGGGAACTGGTGATAAAATATTGGTGCGTACTATCGGCTGGATATGCTTTGATCTCAACAGGAATTGCATCAATTCTTTCAACCGTAAGTTGGTGTGATGGAACACTGAGCAGGCCTTCTGATTCCTGCTCCACAAAACCGCTGCTGTTTGCATTGCTGATTGAATTCAGAACATGCTCAACCATAACTGAATCTAACTGATTGCCATTAAGTAACCAATTGGTCCCTTCCCTTGAAATCGTATAATTATATTCACCAGCGCCCTGCATAGAAATTTTGCTGATATCATCTTTATTTACGCTGATCACAGTCTGATCACGATATTGTTTTGTGATCGCAGGAAATGCCGAACCCAGAAAACCATCAACCGAATAAACATCCTCCTGATCGTGCAGACGAACAAAAGTGCTGATCTTTGGCCGCTGTTGTCCCTGCATCATCTGTTGCTGGAAACTGAGTTTACCGTATGTAAAGTCACCGCTTAAGCGCTTTCCTTCATATATCTTCACACGTGTTCCCGAAACATCTTCTATCTCATATTCAGGCCAGCTGTCTTTTGAACGCGAAACCAATTGTTCAGGTATCATCGGCGAAAGTGATTCAAAAATGCGTGCAATATGTTCGCGGTTTGCCTGGTACATTTTTCCATGCGAACCAACCATCCACCGGTCTTCGTTTTTCTCCAGTGTAATGGCATCCTCCGCGATTCCTTTAGGAATAACAATGATGCTTGTTGTTTTCTCACGATCAGCATTGATCAGTTCGTTCAAAAAGCTGCCTTTTTGTTTGCGGGCATCCATTCGCAGAACAACTACCACGGCAATTATTAATACTGCGAGCAGCGCTACTAATACCAGGGGGTTTAATTTCTTAAACATAAACATCCTCCATTCTTTTCATGCGTATGTTGCGGTTTCGGATTATCCTGTAAACACCATAGATAATAATCAGGATGATTGGAAGCAGAAAGTTCAGCAGTTTCAGAAATAGCTTGCGTCCATCTTCAACTTCATCAAGCGGGCGGGCTTTCGGGCCTTTGGTTCGCAGTTCAACAAGTCCGGTATCGTCTGATAGCCAGTCAACAGCATTCACAAGCAGGCTTACATTTTCTCTTTGCAGGTTCTGACGAGGATCAGAAGCCACGGCGAAATCAGCATCGCCAAACACTACCATGCGCGAAGGCAGATTTCCTGAGATCGGGCCTTGCAAGGTAGCAGCCACAGCAAGTTTTGAACGGGTAAAATCACGGTCAGTCCATTGTTTCTGGATATCAAACATCAGCGGTACGCTCCGGGCATCCGATTTTTCGGATGTAAAAGCTATCGGTTCGAACCTGACCAAGGTATCACCGGTGTATAAAATCGGGCTTGCGAACTGCAAAACTATATTGCTCAAACCTTTGGTGATCGGATGATCGGCAAAATCATTGATAAGCGGGAGGTAGGGAAATCTTATATTGGTAGTGTACTGGAAGGCTCCGGTTTGCTGCGTAACACCAACGGTTCCACAATTGGCATCTACAATGAAACGCCCTTCAACAATCACACCTTTATCCATAAGCCAGTTTTCAAGCCCGGTCTCTACAGCAAAACCCTGCAGTGTATTAAAATCGGCGCTAACACGGTTCAATGCAACAAGTAAATTGCCGCCACCGGCCAGGTAACTATCAAGCAGGCTGAAATGCAGGCTCGGAATACTATCGGTAGGGCCAATAATCATCAATGACTGAAAGCGGGAAATATCCTCAATAGTGTCATAAAAATTCACTTCCTCAACATTGTTGAGAACCAGTAAACCTGAAAGTGCCTGCTGCAACGAACTCAAAGGCGGTTGGCCATGTCCCTGCACAACCCCGATCAATGGCTTGTCAACAATTGATATTTTTTTTATTGATGTTGAAAGCGAATATTCCATGGCGGCATCGGACTGAATCAACGGAATGGCTTCTTTACGATCGCCCATGCGAACCACAGCGCCCATATATGCTTTTTGTTGTTTTACCTGGTCACGCTCTCTAACGTTTACAATCACCGGTTGCACACCTGCCTGCATTGCCGCCATTTCGGTCTCTTCGTCGTTTGGGTCAATCATTTCAAAAACCACCATTCCACGCGAAAGATTGCCGTATTCTACCAGCAGGTCGGTGAATTCACGCCTCAGGTTGATGTACTGCGGCGGCAGATCGCTGGTGAAATATGCACTTACTGTAACGGGTTGTTTCAGATCTCGAAGGATATTTCTGGTTGCGTCGCTGAGGGTATAGCGCTGATCCTGTGTGAGGTCAACCCGCACGAAAAACCTGTCGGAAACAATGTTGATAAGGATCACCACCCCGAGGATCATTAATAATTGTAAGGTAATCCGTCTTTTATTCTTCATGGCTCAAATAATTTTTCAGTCGTTGAATTAAACAGCATTACGCCTTGTAAGAACAGCTTCAGTTGCAACGAGGCTCAAAAAGGTAATTGACAAGAAGTATATGATATCCTTGCTGTCAATCACACCACGCGATATCGAATCGAAATGAGTAGAGATGCTGAGGTACGAAAATATTGAACCGATCCCCCCTGTTACACTATAACTAAGCACATCGAAAATGATGTGAAAGAAAATACTTATAAGCAAGGCAAGCAGGAATGCGATAATCTGGTTATTTGAAATGCTGCTGGCAAACAGGCCAATGCTCACATAGGCAGCGCTCATCAATAGAAGGCCAACATATCCTGTGATGGTAGCCCCGTGGTCAATCGGGCCCAGGCTTGCCACGGTAATGTAATAAGGAATAGTAAGTGCGAGCGCTATCACAATCAGCAACATCACGGAAGAAAACTTACCCATCACCACCTGCAAATCGCTGATGGGTTTGGTCATCAGCATTTCGATGGTACCAGTACGGTTTTCTTCGGCAAGCAGGCGCATGGTCAATGCAGGAATGAAGAAAAACAGTGTCCAGTAAGCGATGGAAAAAAACACCTGAAGGCTTGCCTGACGGACGAAAAATATATCAGACCCGTAGAGCCAGGTAAAAAATCCGCTGAAGCCCAGAAATGCCACCAGCATAATGTAGGCCATCAACGAGTCGAAAAATGATCGAAGTTCTCTTGTTGCAATTACCCAGACTTTCATGTTTCTTTAATTTTTGATTCCAGATTATAGATTCAAGATTCCAAATTCAAGATTTAATATTCATAGATTTAACTTATTAATTGATAGCAAGTTATACCAGTGAGGTTTTGAATTTTGAATCTCGAATTTTCAATTTTAAATTAGTTCATAGTCAGTTCGCGGAACACATCTTCAAGCTTGGTTTCCAGAGGTGTGAGCTCAGTCAGGAACCAGTTTTTATCGCGGCAAAGCTGAAATACTTCCCGGCGCGAAGAACGGTTGGTCCGGCTCTGGATTTCAAAATAATTACTCTTGTTCTTGATAAAATCAACCATCTCTACTGTGTTCAATTCACGCAATGCCTCAAAAACCAGGTTGGGGTCGGCATCTTCGATGCAGGCATGTAATACCTCTTTGCCTTGTGCCCGCTTGCGCAAATCAGCAGAAGAGCCGTCGGCTACAATACGGCCTTTATTAATAATGAGAATCCGATCGCAGGTAGCTTCTACCTCGGCAAGGATATGCGAACTGAGAATCACCGTTTTTTCACGGCCAATGCGTTTAATGAGCTCCCTGATTTCAACAATCTGGTTTGGATCGAGTCCGGAAGTAGGTTCATCGAGGATCAGCACCGAAGGATCGTGGATCATAGCCTGCGCCAGCCCCACACGCTGCTTATAGCCTTTTGAAAGTTCGCCGATTTTTTTGTGCTTTTCAGCGCCAAGGCCACAAACCTCAACCATCTCAAATATCTTTTCAGAAAGTTTTGCAGTCGGGATCCCATGGATGCGGGCAACAAACTTCAGGTAGTCAATCACCGGCATTTCAGGATACAAGGGATTGGTTTCAGGCAAATACCCGGTGAGTTTTCTAACTTCATCAGGATTTTTCGTGACTGAATATGGGCCAACCGTAATATCGCCGGCACTTGGAGCAAGAAACGTGGTGATGGCCTTCATGGTTGTGGTTTTCCCGGCGCCATTGGGACCCAGAAAACCAAGCACTTCACCTGTTTTTACTGTGAAAGAGATGTTATCCACAGCCCGTTGGGCACCGTACTTGCGTGTAAATTTATCAACAACAATATCCATGATTGATTGTAAATTTTTGGGCAAAATAAAAAAAACACATGCTGTCTATCAAATGGTTTAACATTTTTTAACATGATTTTTTAAAGGATCGCAAGTATAATTCAACCCGGCAATATCACAGGCTTCTAATTTTTATAAATTTGCCATTCCTGAATTTGAAATTTTCAAACGCCTTTCAAACCGGGGTTCAAGAAACAAAAACATTTAACTGATGAGACTAAAACAATTTTTTCTGCTTCTGCTGCCGGCGCTGATTGCCGGCACTCTGCAGGCTCAACAACGCCAGATTGAGTTCGTGGAATACACACTCGAAAACGGCTTGCATGTGATCCTGCATCAGGACAACACAACTCCCGTGGTAGCTGTTACAGTAACCTACCATGTGGGTTCGAAAAACGAAAACGCCGACCGCACGGGTTTTGCACACTTTATGGAGCACCTGATGTTTGAAGGTTCGGCAAACATCGAAAGGGGAGAATATTTTAAAATCGTTCAGGATGCCGGAGGGCAGGTGAACGCTTACACGTCGCAGGACAAAACACATTATTACGAATTGCTGCCATCAAACCAGCTTGAACTTGGTTTGTGGATGGAAGCCGAAAGGATGTTGCACCTGGTGATTGATTCCTTGGGTGTTGAAACCCAGCGCAGCGTGGTAAAAGAAGAACGCAGCCAACGTTATGACAATCAACCTTACGGTTCAATATTTGAAGAAATATTCAGGCGTGCTTTTACAAAGCATCCTTACAACTGGACCCCTATCGGTTCAGTACAATATATTGACGAGGCGAAGCTGGAAGAGTTCCAGGATTTTCACCGGACATATTATGTGCCCAATAATGCAGTGCTGGCCATTGCAGGTGATATTGACATTTCAGTGACCAAGGAATTGGTTGAAAAGTATTTTTCTGAAATACCCTCAGGTAAGAAATCAATGTATCGTCCGGATATTAATGAACCTGAATTGGGTGGCGAAGTGAGGGATGTTGTTTACGACAACATACAACTGCCGGCAGTAATCCAGGCATACCGCATCCCGCAAAAAGGCCATCCCGACAGTTACGCGCTTGAAATGCTGACCAATATCCTATCATCGGGTCAGAGTTCACGCATGCACAAAGCCATTGTTGATGATCAGCAGAAAGGCCTTGCTGTATTCTCATTTCCTTTTCCATTGGCTGATCCGGGATTGTTTATTGTTTTTGGGATCGCCAACATGGGTATTGATCCAATGGAGCTTGAAGCTGCCATTGATGAGCAGATAGAGCTTTTTAAGAAAGAAGGCATGAGCGAACGCGAGTTCCAGAAATCGCGCAACATGGCTGAAACAAGTTTTGTAACTGCCAACGCCCGCATGTCAACAATCGCCGATAACCTGGCGGAGTATCATATCTTTTACGGCGATGCAGGCCTGATCAACACAGAGATTGACCGTTATATGCAGGTAAGCATGGACGATATTCTGCAGGTGGCCAATAAATATCTGAACAACGATAACCGGGTGGTTTTGCATTATTTACCAAAATCAGAACAATAAGCGGAGGAATCAATCATGAAAAACATACTTTTAACCATAGTTTCATTTTTAGTCCTGGCGAATGCTTACGCCCAGCTTGACCGCTCCATTCGTCCTGAACCGGGCCCCGCTCCTCTTATTGAGATCGGGAACGCAAAATCGTTTACGCTCGATAATGGATTGCGTGTTTTTGTTGTTGAGAACCACAAGGTTCCCCGCGTAACTTTTTCAATGATCTTTGATTACAGTCCTGTACATGAAGGCGATTTCGCTGGAATGGTGGACATTACCGGGCAAATGATCAGAACAGCTACCGAAAATCGCACCAAAGAAATGATTGATGATGAAATTGACTTCATTGGCGCATCATTGAGTGCAAGCGCAACAAGTTTGTATGCATCAGGTCTTTCGGGATACACAGAAACACTTGCTGAGTTAATCGCAGATGTACTGATCAATGCACAGTTTGAACAGGAGCATTTCGACAGGATTCTTACCCAGTCAAAATCAGGTTTATCTGCTGCAAAGAATGACCCTACCTCCATTGCTGAGCGCGTTAACAAAGTATTGCTGTATGGTAAAGATCATCCTTATGGTGTGAACCCTACCGAAGCAAGCTTTGAAAGAATCACGCTGGAAATGTGCGAGAAATATTTTCACGCTTATGTCAGGCCTGAGGTTACCTATATGGCCATTGTTGGTGATGTGAAATTTGAAGAAACCCAAAAACTGATTGAGAAGTATTTCAGTGCATGGGAACGTGGCAATGTTCCTGAACAAATTTATCCGAACCCACAACCACCCAAAGGAATGCGTGTAGCCATTGTTGACAGGCCTACCGCGGTGCAGTCGGTAATCAGAATAGGCTTTCCGGTTGAATACAAACCCGGTTCAGAAGACGCAATAAGTGCCCGCGTAATGAATAACATACTTGGTGGTGGAACTTCGAGATTGTTTGATAACCTGCGTGAAACCCACGGCTGGACCTATGGCGCATACTCTAGCCTGAACAGTGATAAGTTGATTGGTTCGTTCACTGCCTCAACAGACGTGAGAAATATGGTGACCGACAGCGCGGTTCACGAAATACTGTATGAGATTAATCTAATACGCAAAGAGCCTGTATCAGCAGAGGAACTGCGGCTATATAAAAACGAGATGAATGGCAACTTTGCATTATCGCTTGAGAATCCGCAAACTGTAGCCAATTTCGCCTTGAATATTGCAAGGTATAATCTTCATGAAGATTACTATTCTACCTATTTGCAGCGTCTGGCAGGCATTACTGAGAAAGACATCATGGATGTAGCCAATAAGTATCTCTATCCCGATAATGCAAATGTGCTGATTGTGGGTAAAGCCTCGGATGTTGCTGAAAGTCTCAAAAAATTTGCCGGTGATGGGCGGCTCCATTACTTTGATGAAGATGGCAATGAATACGACCCGGCCAAACGGCTCAAAACAGCGCCTGCCGATATGACTGCAGAGAAAGTTACTGCAATGTATGTGAGCGCCATTGGAGGAGAAAAAAAATTGAGTAGTATCAAAGATATGACCATGTCAGCAACAACCGAAATGCAGGGCATGTCGCTTACTTTTGATAATTATCAGAAAGCGCCTGATAAATCGAGGGTTGAGATTGGAAGTGGCGGAACGATTTTCAGCACACAAATTTTTGATGGACAGCGGGCTGTGGCTACTTCGCCCATGGGCAAAGAAGAAGTTACCGGCGAAATGCTGGAAGCAATGAAAATGCAATCCATCATGAACATTGAACTTTATTACGACCAATATGCCATTAAACAGCAACTGTTGGGTATTGAAGCTGTAAACGGAAAAGATGCCTACAAGGTGGAACTTACTTATCCTTCAGGAAATACCACTACAAACTATTATGATGTTGAATCAGGACTAAAAGTTAAATCGTTGACTATTGCTGGTGCAACTGAATTCTCTGATTACCGTGAAGTTGACGGAATTAAGTTCCCATTCGCAATCAAACAATCTGCTGGACCCCAGATAATTGATTTGAAGGTAATTTCAGTGAAAGTGAATCCTAAACTGAAGGACGAGTTGTTTCGGGTTGATTAGAGTGGAAGAGTTTGAAACAAGACACAAGAGACAAGAAACAGGAAACAGGGACGAGGGACGAAGGGACGAAGGGATGAGGGGACGAAGGGATGAGGAACTAGCAACCTGGAACCATAAACAAGAAACAGGAATCGGGGACGAGGGACGAAAGGGCAGGAATCCTGCAACCTTGAACCTTGAATCTGAAACCTACAAACTGAAACAAGAAACAAGACCCTGCTTCACTAAGTTGAGGCGGGGTTTTGTTTTTCCTCTTCTCTCCCATCAGCATGTTTTGCGAACCGGCCTTTGGAACGTGAATGCACATTATCGTGCCGGAGCCATGGCCAGCCACCAAACTGTGTTAAGCGGTAATCGCGGATAGCCTGGTGGATTTCTTCCTGGGTGTTCATCACAAAAGGTCCGTATTGAGCCACAGGCTCAGCAATAGGAAGTCCTTGCAACATGAACATATAACCATCTTCTCCTCCGTTATCAATTATCACTTCCTCATCGGCCAAAAGTTGTATGGCATGGTAGGGATCAATTTCAAGGCCGGCAATGCGGATTTGCGAACCTTTATAAAAATATAGCGTGCGCCTGACTTCAGGTGAAGCAGCGGGGAGTGTCCATTGGGTACCGGCTTCCATTTTAATTCTCCACATAGCAACCTCATTGGCCGGATCAGCAGCCCATGAATCGGGTGCCGGGCCTGTTGCAACAACGTTCCCGATTTTGCCGGCAACAACAATCACCTCGGTGAGTTTTCCTTTTTCATCTTTGGTGCTGTAAACAGGGATGTCTTCGGCCCATAGCATTTTAAAATGGGGTTCGGCAAACTTCTTTGCTTTTGGCAGGTTGAGCCAGACCTGGAAAAGTTCGAGTTCATTCCCTTCATCTTTTTTTATAAGTGGAAACATTTCGCTATGCTGCAATCCTGCACCGGCAGTCATCCATTGCACATCCCCTTCTCCATATCGGCCTGCTGCACCATGCGAATCGCTGTGATCAACAAAACCATTCAGAACAATGGTTACCGTTTCGAAACCACGGTGCGGGTGTGCCGGGAACCCGGGAATGGTTTCGCCGTGATACATGCGCCAGCCGTCTTTGATTTCAAAATCCTGCCCCAGGTTCCGTCCCTGCAATAATGCAGCAGGTCCCATTTGATCATTTCCGGCCGGATAATGATCCAGATGGTGAACACAAAAAAGAAACGGATCAATGGTTTCCCACATAAAACCCAACGGCTTGATGTTGATGATGGCTTTGTTGTACATGGTTTGGCGGTTTTGGTGATGGATCAAAGGTAAGAAAATGTCGACACCCAGGGATGCCATCCCCTCTGGTCAGGGCTTGCATCCCTTCGCTCTCAGCCCTCTGCCCCATGCCCCACGCTCCTACTTCTTCCACTTCAACTCATACAAATCCTTCCGGCGGTCTTTCAAAATAGTTACTGAACCGTGGTGATGAAGGTATTTGAGAAGAGAAATATCCACATCTACAATCAACGTCATTTCATTATTGGGAGTGGCTTCGGCTTTGATGCCATTCACAGGAAACGGAAAATCGGATGGGGTAAACACTGCTGATTGGGCATACTGAATGTCCATATTCTTCACCTTTGGAAGGTTGCCTACACTTCCGGCGATGGCAACAAAACACTCGTTTTCAACGGCACGCGCCATGGCACAGGTTCGCACACGGTTAAAGCCAGCCTGGGTATCTGTAAGAAACGGAACAAATAGAATATCGATTCCCTGGTGTGCAAGTAGCCTGGAAAGTTCAGGAAATTCAACATCGTAGCATATAAGGATTCCAATGCGGGCACAGTCGGTTTTGTAAACCTGCAGCTTGCTGCCCCCCGACATACCCCAGTAAGCAATTTCGTTAGGGGTGATATGCAGTTTCTCAAAACGCTCAACAGTGCCGTTACGGTGGCATAAATAACCCACATTCAGCAGGCGTTCGTTCTCTAGCAATGGCATACTACCTGTGATGATGTTCACATTATAAGAAATAGCAAATTCACGGAAACGGTCGCACAAAGGCTCTGTGTATTTGGCAAGCTCTCTTATGGATTCGGCTTCGGTTAGGTGGTTGTAATCTCGCATCAATGGTGCGTTGAATAATTCCGGGAAAAGAATAAAATCGCAAGTATAACCTGACTGGGTATCAATAAAAAACTCAATATTGTCAATGAGTTCCTCAAAATCTTTGTACAGGCGCATCTGCCACTGAACAAGCCCCAGGCGAACAGTTTCGTCGGAAGTGCGGAACAACTTTTTCTTGCTCTGATAAAAAACATTGTTCCACTCAAGTAATGTGGCGTACTCCTGCGATTCCTCATCGCCAGGCATATAATTGCGCAGGATTTTCACAACGTGAAAATCGTTGGCAAGCTGGAAAGTCAGGGTCGGATCGTGAATTTCATTCTTTTTGACTTTGTAGAGGTATTCGCGCGGAGAAATCTCATCGGCATATTTATGAAAAGCGGGCATGCGGCCTCCGGCAACAATGGCTTTTAGGTTAAGATTTTCGCAAAGCGCCTTGCGTGCATCATACAAGCGACGCCCAAGCCGTAGGCCCCTGAAATCGGGGTGCACAAAAATTTCAACGCCATAGAGCACATCACCCTCAGAATCGTGCGTATTGAAAGTATAATTGCCGGTTATCTGTTTGTAAGTGTGATCATCGCCAAAATGATCATAGTTGACTATGATACTCAGTGCGCAGGCCGCAACTTTACCGTCAACAGTAACACATAACTGGCCTTCGGGGAAAAGCTCAAGCAGTTTCTCAATATGGTGTTCTCTCCAGTAAGCTGTCTGCCAGTTTTCATAAGCCATCATCATTGCTTCTTTAAGTTCAAGATAATCGCTAAGTTGCAGGTTGCGGGTTTCAATCTTTTCCATATATAAACAAGGTTTAAGTAATACAACAATCCAATTGTTGTTGGGTTCGCACGAAATCGTTTACTATCCGGCAAAGGATCGGTAAAGTTAGGCCATTATTACAATCGGCTGGCAAATACCAACAATGAAGCAAAGAGATTTTGAGGAAAACCGTATTTTTGAAAACCAATCTGAAAATCATGAGAAAAATATTCATTTATGCTCTTTCACTTATTCTTGCCGGACAAGCTCAGTTCAATTATAGCCAGGCTCAAGGCTTAATAAAAAGCACGCTTAACTACACCCGCCTTACCAATGGTTTGAACGTTCCAACCTTTGAAGGCGGCCGTACCGACCTTGCCATGAACGATATCAACGACGATGGCCATGTTGACCTGCTGTCCATTGGCGATCATGGCAATCCCCTCATCAATTCTAACCAGCAAGGTCTCTTGATTTGGTTTAACAACGGGCAGGGTAATTTCACGCTGCACATGCAAGGCAATTTCGGTTACGGCGGCATTGCTGTTGGCGATGCCAATAATGATGGATTCAAAGATATCGGGTACGGAATGCACCATAATTATTCCCAAACCAATTTCGGGAACCAACTGATTGAAGTGGCGCTCGGTGATGGCACAGGTATGAGCTGGACTCCCTGGGATGAAGGTCTTGCCACCAACGGTGAAACCTGGGGTATGTTTGGAACCGATCTCGGTGACGTGAACAATGATGGACTGCTTGACCTGATCAGTATTGGCTTTGGCAGCGGGCCCGGTTTTCATGTTTACCTGAACCAGGGCGATGGCACGTGGGTTCCAAGTTTTGGCTTGCTTGGCAACAATTCGGAGTTTGTGATCCAATTCGCTGATTTGAATAATGATGGTTATCTTGATTTTATTGCCGGGCATGCGCTCGGAACAGCTTATTTTGGAGATGGTTCAGGAAATTTCATTAAAAATGATACAGGACTTCCAGTATATGGCGAGTTTACCCCCCGCTATGGTGTTTCAGTGGGTGATGTTAATAATAATGGAAGTGCAGGGCTCGTATTTGCAAATACCAGCGGTGGTGTTGAGGTTTACGAATTTGACAATGCAGGCAATTCATGGGTAAGCTGTTCGGGCAATCTTCCGTCAAGCGGTTCTTTTGAGCGAACCCAACTTTTCGATATGAACACGGATGGATTTATGGATGTGATGGCTTTCGGTACGCAAACTTTTCAACTCTGGCTGGGTGATGGCAATGGAAATTGGACCGCCGATGCTACTTTCCAAACAGACCTGGATCCTGGAAGCGCTCGCGCATTCAGGGCTGGCGGCGATCTGAATAAGAATGGTTATGGTGATATTGTAATCCTGGCAAATGAAAAAACAGGATTTGTAAGCTGGCAAAACAGATTGTATGTTTATGCCGAAAACTCTACACCCGATTCGTTATGGATCAAAGGATTAAATCCGAAGGGCAATGAGAACTTCTATCCCGGATCGGTTCGTTTCATTCAATGGGCATCGGCAGAGCCGGCCGGTGAGAACTCAACAGTTAAGATCGAAATCTCGGCTTTCGGGCCTGAAGGCCCCTGGTGGCTGGTGGCCGACAGTTTACCGAATAACGGAAAATACCAGTGGACAGTTCCTGATTTTGGTTCGGATGATTGTTTCCTGAAGTTTACAGTGACAACGGAAAATGAGGCATACACAAATATCACAATGCTTCCGTTCACAATTATTGGCGAACCCACTGCTGTTGGTAAAGAACTTGTTGGCTATGAAAGTGAGGCAACGCTAATGCCCAACCCGGGCTCAGGGCGAGTAATTATCAACAGTGTGGAAAATGTTAAAAGAATTGCATTTTACGACTCTTCCGGAATGCTTATGCTCCAATTGGATGAACCCGGTAAATTGATTGATACTGGACCATTGCCGGACGGTTTGTATGTTTTTCAGCTAATTACCCAAAGGGGAAAAGTGTTTCACGGAAAATGGCTCAAATCAGGGCAGTGATTAAGGCAGAGCAAAAAGTTCATTAAAAAAGAAAGTTATTTATGTAGCTTCTTCTTCCCACCTCTTGCTACCAGTAAGCCAATCAGGAATCCCAGGCCGGTGGTAACCAACAGTAATAAGATCATAGGTATTTCAGGCTGGAAAAAAAGTAAGTTTACAATAACTGAGCCTGTATTCAGAAGTATGAGTAGCAGCGCCACGACCACCAGAATGACGATAATTACAATTTTGGTATCTCTCATAATGCAAAGATTAGCGTTGTGTATTTTTCGCAAAAGTGCAAAAAACTATCTGATATTGGTTCTTAACCTGTCTTATTTTGTATTTTTATTCGCTAAACCTATCAATCTCCAACCATGTCTTTACAAACCAACCCAAAACTAGAACTGGCCGCCAACTTTATCCGCTATACCGATAAGCATCTTTTTCTAACCGGCAAGGCTGGAACCGGTAAAACCACTTTTTTGCGAAACCTGAAAAACCTTACCTGGAAACGCCATGTTGTGGTCACACCCACAGGCGTGGCAGCCATTAACGCGGGCGGAGTTACGATCCATTCATTTTTTCAATTGCCATTTGGACCGCAAATACCGGAAGAACTTGCCAACCGCATTCCAACTGCTAATTCAGACGCCAAACATTCTGCATCAAGATTTCAGCAATTTACCCGCGAAAAGATCAATATAATAAAAAGCATTGACCTGCTTGTGATTGACGAGATCAGTATGGTGCGAGCCGACATGCTCGATGCCATTGATGCGGTTCTTAGGCGTTACCGCAACAGGAATATTCCTTTTGGAGGAATTCAATTGCTTATGATCGGCGATCTGCAGCAATTGGCGCCCATTGCCAAGGAAGACGAATGGAAATTGCTGCGCGACTATTATGATTCTGTGTATTTCTTCAGCAGCAAGGCGCTGCAAAAAACCGATTACGTAAGCATTGAACTTACAACTATTTATCGCCAAAGCGATGAAGATTTTATCCGACTGTTGGGAAAGGTTCGGGAAAACAAGCTCGACAATGAGGCATTTGCTGCGCTTGAAAAAAGATATATTGCTAATTTCCGACCCGGGCCTGATGAGGATTATATTACGCTTACAACCCATAATTACCAATCGCAGGATATCAATGCTTATCGACTCACCGAATTGAAAGGCAAAACCCATACTTTTAATGCTGAGATTACCGGCGACTTTCCGACGTACAATTATCCTACTGAAGAAATTCTTAAACTTAAAGTAGGCGCACAGGTGATGTTTATAAAAAATGACCCTTCGCCGCTTAAGATTTTTTATAATGGCAAAATCGGGAAAATTACCGGAATTGATGATGATACAATTTATGTTCAATGTTCCGGCGATGATGGCCTCATCAGCGTAACACCCCTCGAATGGCAGAATTGTCGCTATACGCTGAATGAGCAAACAAAAGAAATTTCAGAAATCGTAGTTGGAAGTTTTAAGCAATATCCGTTAAAACTGGCATGGGCGGTAACTATTCACAAAAGCCAAGGGCTGACTTTTGAAAAAGCCATCATTGATGCCCGCCAGGCTTTTGCCCACGGACAGGTGTATGTTGCGCTGAGCCGATGCCGCACCCTTGAAGGTATGGTACTCAGCACAAGTATTTCATCCCAGGCTTTAAAAACAGATTTGACTGTTGGGGATTATGTAAAAAAACTGGAAGAAAATGCTCCGGATGAAAACCGCCTCGAAACTGCCAAATACGCATATCAGCGCTCGCTGATAGCCGAACTGTTTGATTTTTCGCTTTTTCACCGAAGGCTCAGTTATTTGCAGAAACAGATCAGCGAAAACGCTTCAAGTTTCGATCCCGGCAAAGCTGAAAGCATCAGCAAACTTGATCAGAAGCTAAGAGCAGAAGTTACCCAGGTAGCTGAGAAATTCATGTTCCATGTTAATCACTATCTGACCAAAAACCCTGATGTTGAAAAGCACGAAGAATTACAGGAGCGCATTAAAAAAGCTTGCACCTATTTTGTCCCTAAGTTCGAAGTCATGGTTATCAAAGCAATGCCTGAGGCAGAAGCTGACAACAAGGTTCTTAAAAAAACCGTTGACGATTTGCTCGAGCGCTTTGGGAACGAGGCACAAGTGAAATATGCCTGTCTGCAACATTGCATGAATGGTTTTACAGTGGCGGGATATCTTGAGGTTCGAGCCAAATCCTCCATCGAGCCACCGCCACGCAGGAGAAAAGCCAGCCTTCCCGACCACCCGGCTAGCGGCGTTTCTTACCCGGACTTGCTGAACAGGATCAGACAATGGAGAGACCGCCTGGCAGAAGAAGAAGACGTAACGCATTACCGGGTGATTTCGCGGCAAGCCATGCTCGAAATTGCTGACAAATTACCGGCAAGCCGACAGGAACTTCTGGAAATTAACGGACTGGGGCAGAAAAAAGTAAAGCGATACGGTAGCGAAATCCTTGAAATTATCAGCGAGTACCTTGAAGAAAACAAGATTGGGAAATCCGTGGATAATTCACCATTACTCATTGAGAAGAAAGAAAAGAAGCCTGATACCAAACTAGTAAGTTATGAACTCTTCAACGCTGGTAAATCAATTGCTGAAATTGCCAAAGAACGTGGCTTTGCTTCGTCCACCATTGAAGGGCATCTCTCCCATTTTGTGGGAACCGGCGAGATAACCGTTGACAAATTGATTGACGCAGAAAAGCTTTCTAAAATAAAAACCTATTTTTCCAAAACCGAAGACCAATCGCTCGGCCCTGCAAAAACAGTACTTGGCGATGATGTTAGCTGGGGCGAACTCAGGTTTGTGATCAAGCATTTGGAGTGGGAACGCAACAACCAAGCGGAACCCTAATAAAACTAAAAACGAAATAGCGATACCATGGCTGGAAGCCATAGCATAGCAAAATCAATCTCTGATTCCTTGGCATCACAAAACCCAATTTCCCTACATTTGCAAATTCTCAAATCCCATCAGCTAAACTGCAAATTCTATGGCGTTAAAAATCACTGTTGTTGCACTTTATGCAATCATGATCATTATTGTTGGCCTGATCAGTCTGCGTAAAACAAAATCCTTTAACGACTTTTTCCTTGGCGGTGGCAATATCGGCCCCTGGATGACTGCATTCTCTTACGGCACAGCTTATTTTTCAGCAGTACTTTTCATTGGGTTCGCAGGAATGATAGGCTGGAACTTTGGATATTCAGGCTTATGGATTGCCTTTTTTAATGCCTTTGTAGGCGTGCTGGGAGTTTGGGCACTTTTTGGCTGGCGAATCAAGAAAATGTCATCGGAATATGGTGTGAGCACCTTGAGCGAATTTCTCGAAAAACGTTACCAAAGCCCACTAATAAAACTGCTTTCAGCCATTGTTATTTTTATTTTCATGATTCCTTACTCCGCGGCAGTGTTCATGGGTCTATCCTACCTGTTTACTACAAATTTTGGCATCGCTTATGAATATGCGCTGCTTTTCATGGGGGTTCTCACAGCGCTTTATCTCGTTCTTGGCGGTTACAAATCCATGGCACGCATTGACATGATTTTCGGGCTGATCATGACTGTAGGCGTAATAATCCTTTTTACAAGCACAGTTCAGGAAGGTGGCGGCCTCGCAAACATTACCAATTCCTTGCGTGAAATTCAACCGGCGTTAACCAAAGCAGTTGGCCCTCCTGGCTGGTGGCCATTGTTTTCGCTGGTGTTCCTTACCAGCATTGCACCTTTTGCCATGCCACAATTGGTTCAGAAATTTTATGCGATCCGCGACCGCAGATCGGTGAAAATAGGGATGATTGCTTCCACAGTTTTTGCTCTACTTATTGGCGGTGTAGCCTATTTTGTTGGATCAACAACCAGGCTCTTTATCAAACCAGAAACAACGCCCGAAGCTTTTACTGCCGATGGGCTACCAATAGCTGATCGGCTGATGCCTGAACTTTTGACCAATGTTATTCCTGAATCACTCGCCGTTGTGATCCTACTGCTGATGCTTTCGGCTTCTATGTCAACCCTTGCGGCGCTTGTACTGATTTCCAGTTCATCGTTTTCAAAAGATTTTTATGCTGGATTTATAAAGAAAAATATATCAGATCGCTCGCTTACCAAACTCATGCGCTTCATGAGCGTCTTTTTCGTATTACTTTCAGTTTTACTTGCTTATATGAATTTTGATTCCATAGTGGCTATTCTTGGAATAAGCTGGGGTGCAATCGGGTCATTTTTTCTTGGGCCATTCGTGTGGGGGCTGTTCTCAAAACGTGTGAACCTTTTCGGAGCCTTATCATCTGGTCTTATTGGGTTAAGCCTTTGCCTGGGATTGTACTTTTATGGAATGCCTTCTCCACAGGCAGGTACTATCGGGATGATTGCATCACTGGTTGTTAATCCCATATTCAGCCTGTTTGCTAGTAAGAAAAAACTATAACACAAACAAAAAAACATCCAATATCATGAGATTTTTTATCACAGCATTGCTTCTTATCTCAACCGGACTCCTGTATGCACAGGAAAAAGAAAACAATGAACCTAAAAAGTTCGGTATCCAGTTCAAAGGCTTTGTGAAGAGCGATTACTGGTACGACAGCCGCCACGTTGTAGCCGCACGTGAAGATCTTTTTTTGATTTTCCCCACAAACAAACGCCTCGATGTAAACGGTGAGGACATTAATGCACGTCCAACTTTCAATTATAGTGCAATTACATCGAGGATCACAGGTGTCATCACAGGGCCGGATGCTTTCGGAGCCAAAACCTCCGGTGTGATCGAAGCCGATTTTTCAGGGATGAGCAATGCCGATATTAACGGGTTCAGATTAAGGCATGCTTACGGCAAGCTGCGATGGGAGAAATCAGAACTCCTGTTTGGCCAATACTGGCACCCGATTTTTGTAGCGGAGGTTTTTCCGAATGTAATCTCCTTGAACACCGGCGCACCGTTCCAGCCATTTATACGCAACCCACAGATCAGTTACACTCAGTATTTCAATAAGTTCAACCTTAATCTCGCTTTTATCTCCCAGCGCGACAATGCCAGCGAGGGGCCGGTAGGAACTTCGCCGCTTTATATGCGAAACTCGCTGGTTCCCAACTTACACCTTCAACTGCAGCATAAAGGCGATCAGCATGTATGGGGACTGGCAGCAGATTATAAGGTGTTGCAACCGCGCCTTGAAACAACAAAGGGCTTCAAAACCAGCGAGTCGGTTGGTTCGTACGCTTTCATGGCATACTATAAATATACCAACAATATGTTTTTGTGGAGCGGTAAAACCATTTATGGTCAGAATCTAACAGAGAACCTGATGTTGGGTGGTTATGCCGTGCGAACCGTTGACACCACAACCATGATTGAAACCTACACACCAACCAACCATCTTAACATCTGGAGTTTCATCAGTTATGGAAAAACGGTAAGGTTGGGGGTTTATGGCGGGTTCTCAAAGAACATGGGTACGACCCATGAAAATACCGGGAAATATTATGCACGGGGCTCTGATATTGATTACGCATACAGAATTTCCCCTTCGCTGTCATTTGTTTCGAATAGCGTTCAGATATCAACAGAATTGGAATATACCGCTGTCACTTACGGCACACCGGATAACAAAGGCAATGTCAACAACACCGAAGAAATAGGCAATTTGAGGTTGCTGATTGCTTTCTTTTACTTTTTCTAAAGTCACGGATTTCGCACTTTAAGAAACAGCATCCGTGGATATACATTTCCCGGTTAGCTTCTAAATTGTATGCCTGTGCCAAAATCTGATTTGGCTATCTGAAACTTTTTTCTTTAATTTGAAGTGCAAATCCCTGTCAATTATATTTCTAACTATATAACCTTAAAACAGGCTGTTATGAAAGATACACCCATCAACTACAACATCGTAAATGAGAAGATAAAGGAAATGAACCTGCCAAGCGTTGGAAAAGCTTCAATCCGCGAAATCAAGCGACTGGTTGACAACATCGAAAAGGCCACTGGTGAAAAGTTCATACGTATGGAAATGGGAATTCCTGGTTTGCCGGCGGCTCAGGTTGGGGTTCAGGGAGAAATTGAAGCACTGCAAAGAGGTGTGGCTGCCATTTATCCCGATATTGACGGGATTCCTGTTCTCAAACCCGAAATCAGCCGTTTTGTGAAAAACTTTCTTGATGTTGATGTGAACCCTGCCGGCTGCATCCCAACTGTTGGCTCTATGCAAGGCAGTTTTGCCTGTTTCCTTACTTTGAACCGCATGTACAAAGAGCGCGATACAACGTTGTTCATTGATCCCGGCTTTCCAGTTCACAAACAGCAACATAAAGTGTTAGGACAAAAATTTGAAAGCTTTGATGTTTATAATTTTCGTGGTGATAAACTGCGCGATAAGCTCGAATCTTTTTTGAGTAAAGGCCATATTCACTCTGTGCTGTATTCCAACCCGAATAATCCGTCATGGATTTGCTTCACAGAAAAAGAACTTCAGATCATTGGCGAACTGGCAAACAAATACAATGTTGTGATCCTCGAAGACCTGGCTTACATTGCCATGGATTTTCGCCTCGATTGCTCAAAGCCGGGCGTGCCACCATTTCAACCTACCGTTGCCAAATACACCGATAATTATATTCTTCTGATCTCAAGTTCAAAAGCATTTAGCTATGCAGGACAACGGATTGGAATGATGGTTATCAGCGACAAGCTTTTCAATACCAATGCGCCCGATCTGTTGCGCTTTTATGGCAGCGATTTATTGGGCCGTGCTATGGTTTTTGGAACCGTGTATGCACTGAGCTCCGGCACATCCCATTCTGCGCAATATGCCCTCGCAGCCATGCTCAAAGCCGCCAACGAAGGAAAATTTGATTTTGTGGAAGTGGTGAAGGAATACGGCGAAAAGGCTAAAATCATGAAAAAACTGTTTACGGAAAACGGCTTCCAAATTGTTTACGACATGGACGAAGACAAACCCATTGCCGACGGATTTTACTTCACGCTTTCCTATCCGGGTTTCACCGGCGAAGAACTGATTGAAGAATTTATGTACTATGGCATCAGCGCCATTTCGTTGGCTATCACCGGCAGCGAACGCCTCGAAGGTCTACGCGCTTGTGTCTCCCTGGTACAACGCTCCCAGTTCCCCGACCTTGAGTACCGGTTGAAGAAGTTTCACGAAAATCACTCCTGAAATGTGTTATGGTGTTACCCACACGAACAGTTGTACCGCTGGGTGACCCGTGCGACGAAGAAGCTCACAAGAATGAGGTGTTAAGGTTAATCGGACAAACCTTGTTCAATTCTCGATTTGAATCACTTAATATTATATTTGTTTTCGATTTGAATCACTAATAATGATACTTTTTTGTGAGTAACCAATCTGACACGTTGCCATAGTGATAGTTATGAAAACCTGGCAGGTTTTTCAGTGAGATCAGACTTCTTTCAACTATTCACGAACTGTGTTGAAATGCAATTGCTTTATAACAGGGAAGTTGGATAATTGCAGATTACTCCTGATAGCTATCTGGATTCCAGGCGGTACCGGACGTCCGGTATGCCGTAATTACGGCATCTCTTAGCGGGGGTTCGTAACTGTTGAAAACGAAACTGCAAATTCCGCTCCACCGGGGGGTCAAAGTGTTAGGGTACTATATTTGGCTATACAACCGGTGTACTTTTCTCATACAGGGTTCGAACAAAGAAAACATGAACGGCTTACTTCCATTATATTTAACCCTTATTTATACCCTCTATAAATTAGCCCTCTAACCCCGAAATCGTTTGCATAAAGCGGGATCGAAATTCTTAAATTCCGTACTTTCGCAGAGTGAAAAATATTGCTCACTTTTAAATACCAAATTACAGATATGGCTAAAGTCAAAGGTGATATTGTCATTGACATTGAAAGATGCAAAGGCTGCGAAGTGTGTATCCCGGCCTGCCCGCAGGAAGTGATTGCGCTCGCAAAAAACGTGAACGGAAAAGGATACCACTATGCCGAAACTGTGAACGATGAATGTACCGGTTGTGCCAACTGCGCCATCGTTTGCCCTGACGGGGTTATCACTGTATATCGTCTCAAAAAAGCTGCTGTATAACGCAAAATATTTAATGCAATGAAGAAAGAGTTAAGACTCATGAAGGGAAACGAGGCCGTGGCTGAAGCTGCTATCCGTGCAGGCGCTGATGGCTACTTCGGTTATCCCATCACTCCACAGTCAGAAGTACTTGAATATCTGATGGCTGAAAAACCCTACGAACGTACCGGAATGATTGTTTTACAGGCTGAAAGCGAAGTTGCCGCCATCAACATGGTGTATGGCGGAGCCGGTTGCGGAAAAATGGTGATCACCTCATCATCAAGTCCCGGCATAAGCCTGAAGCAGGAAGGCCTGTCATATATTGCCGGCGCGGAACTTCCCTGCGTGGTTGTCAACGTTGTTCGTGCAGGCCCGGGACTTGGTACAATTCAACCATCACAATCGGATTATTTCCAGGCAGTAAAAGGCGGTGGCCACGGTGATTACAAGCTGCTGGTGCTGGCTCCTGCCTCGGTTCAGGAAATGGCTGACTTTACGACCCTGGGATTTGAACTCGCTTTCAAATACCGCAATCCTGTGATGATCCTTTCAGATGGCGCAATCGGCCAAATGATGGAAAAAGTTGAATTGTCAGAGCAGAAACCACGCCGCTCAGAAGAAGAGATCAGGGAACAATGTCCCTGGGCAACTCTTGGAAAGCCAAACGGAAAGTCCAGGAATATCATCACTTCATTAGAGCTGGATTCCTTGAAACAGGAACAGGTGAACCTGAAACTCCAGGCCAAATATCAGCAAATGATTAAGGATGAAGTTCGTTACGAAGAGATCATGTGCGAAGATGCCGAATATCTGCTGGTAGCTTTCGGAACCAGCGCACGCATTTGTCAGAAAACAGTTCAGCTTGCCCGGGACAAAGGCATTAAACTCGGTTTATTACGCCCGATCACACTTTTCCCATTCCCGGAAAAACCCCTGGCCAAACTTGCTCAACAGGTTAAGGGCATGCTGGTAGTAGAAATGAATGCCGGCCAGATGATTGAAGACGTAAGGCTTTCAACATGCGGCCAGGTTAAAGTTGAACATTTCGGGCGTTTCGGAGGTATAATCCCAAGTCCTTCAGAAGTTTTGGAAGCGCTCGAACAAAAAATTATCGGAGGATAACATATGGACAAAATAATCACCAAAGAAGATATACGCACGGAAGAAAACCTGGTTTACAAAAAAACCAGCGTAATGACTGATGAAGTGCTATCCTATTGCCCGGGCTGCGGTCACGGAACTGCACACCGCATTGTTGCTGAAGTTATTGAAGAAATGGGCATACAGGAACAAACAATCGGCGTAGCGCCTGTTGGATGTTCGGTGCTTGCGTACAAGTTTTTTGATATTGACATGCAGCAGGCAGCCCACGGACGTGCCCCGGCGCTGGCGACAGCCATCAAACGCATGCTCCCCGAAAAATTTGTTTTCACCTACCAGGGCGATGGTGACCTTGCTGCCATTGGCACTGCCGAAACCCTCCATGCCTGCAACCGGGGTGAAAATTTCACTATCATTTTCATCAACAATGGCATTTATGGTATGACCGGCGGACAAATGGCGCCCACAACCCTACCCGGCATGAAATCAAGTACTTCGCCCTATGGCCGTGAAGTTGAAACCATGGGAAATCCACTGAAAATGACCGAGCTTGTTGCACATCTTCCGGGTACATGCTTTGTGACCCGGCAGGCAGTGCATACACCGGCAGCGGTTCGCAAGGCAAAGAAAGCCATTCGCCTGGCCTTTGAATACCAGAGTAAAAAGATGGGTCTCAGCTTCGTAGAAATTGTTTCAAACTGTAATTCAGGCTGGAAGATGACCCCACGCAAATCCAATGAATGGATGGTTGAAAACATGTTCCCGTTCTATCCGCTTGGCGATATTAAAGTGCCAGAAAAGGAGTAGAATTTTAACAAGTATTACTCATACATCGAAATAAAAATACAAACGATGACTGAAGAAATTATCATAGCCGGATTTGGAGGACAAGGCGTTCTCTCTATGGGCAAAATTTTGGCCTATTCGGGCGTAATGCAGGATCAGGAAGTTAGCTGGATGCCATCCTATGGACCGGAGATGCGCGGCGGTACAGCCAATGTAACAGTTATTATTAGTGATGAGCGCATCAGTTCACCCATTCTCAATGTCTTTGATACTGCTATTCTTCTGAACCAGCAATCAATGGACAAGTTTGAGAAATCTGTTAAGCCCGGCGGAACATTAATCTACGACAGCAATGGGATCACACGGCATCCCGAACGCAAAGACATCAAGATCTTTAAGGTTGACGCCGCTGATGAAGCTGCCAAACTTGGGCTTACCAAGGTTTTTAATATGATCATACTCGGTGGGTTCCTGAAAGTGAAACCTATCGTTGAAATGCAGAACGTGATCCTTGGTTTAAAAAAGTCACTACCCTCGCGCTACCATCATCTGATCCCTGAAAATGAAAAAGCCATCACCCGGGGAATGGAAATTATTGAACCCGTCCACACTCTATAATAACTAACACTAACTCGAATTAACCTTACCGGCTAGCCTGGTAAGGTTTTTTTATGAACCCATGGCGAATGAATCTAACATAGAAAACCTTAAAATTTTTCTGGAAGAGAAATATCTACAGTTTAACAATCCGGATTTTATATTAAACGACCCAATTGCGGTACCACATCTTTTTTCCGAACCCGAAGATATTGAAATTGCCGGTTTTCTTACAGCCGTTATTTCATGGGGAAGACGCGAAATGATTGCCAAAGCCGGAAATGAACTCATGCGGCGCATGGATTTCAAGCCTGCTGAATTTGTAATGCATGGGTCTGACGAAGAAATCGCCTCACTTGCAGGTTTTGTTTACCGCACATTCAATGCTTTGGATGCCATGATTTTTGTTTATTCGCTCAGGGACGTTTGTAATAATTATAAAACGCTGGAGAATGCTTTTTTTGAGCCATTTCCAACGCAGGAAAACGCAATGGCCATCGCTATCAGCAGGTTCAAACAAAGATTCTTCGGCATGTCTGATCCCGACCGAAGCGGAAAGCATCTCTCTGATCCGTTGCGAAATGCTGCCGCCAAACGCATCAATATGTTTTTACGCTGGATGATCCGATCTGATGACCGCGGTGTGGATTTTGGAATCTGGAAAAGCATCCCTCCCTCCTGCCTCGTTTGCCCGCTCGACCTGCATAGCGCCAGTGTTGCACGTAAACTGGGTCTTTTATCGCGCAAGCAAAACGATTGGAAAGCAGCCATTGAACTAACAAAAAACCTCAGGAAATTGGATCCCGATGATCCCGTAAAATATGACTTTGCACTTTTTGGCCTGGGCTGGTACGAAAAGTTCTAAGCCCTGGTAAAATTTGAAATGCTTATAACAACTTTTTAAGCGGAACATTGTTTGTTTAATAGAATTAACAAAAACACTAAACTATGTTAAGAACTATCTTACTGGCTGCAGGGTTGATTTTCACCCTCGCCATTACTGCCCAAAATGATAAATCATTTTACGATTTTACTGTGAACACTATTACCGGCGAAGCTTTTAGTCTTTCGCAGCTGAAAGGGCAAAAAGTGCTGGTTGTAAATACCGCATCAAAATGCGGTATGACCCCACAATATAAAGAACTCCAGGAATTACATGAAACTTATGGAAATAAGAACTTCACCATTATTGGCTTCCCGGCCAATAATTTCATGAACCAGGAACCCGGATCAAACGAGGAAATCGCTGAGTTTTGCGAAACCAATTACGGCGTCACATTCCTGATGATGGAAAAAATATCGGTAAAAGGGAAAGACATTCATCCGCTTTACCAGTGGCTCACACAAAAAAGCCAGAATGGGAAAATGGATGCCGAGGTATCGTGGAATTTTCAGAAGTTCATGATTGACGAAAACGGCCAGTTGTTTGACGTAGCCACACCACGTGAGAAACCAATGTCAGACAAAATTGTCAGTTGGATCACGGAGTAAACTCATCTAAAAAGAACAAAAGAGCCCGATCATCTTGGGCTTTTTTTATTAATGATCTGTGTTCTTGCAGGAAAATGAAGCCGTGAGTCACACTCTCACTTACCCCCCCGGTACATCGGTGAAAGGTTAAACCTTTCAGGGTGCTTTGCTGTAAAGTTTTTATAAAAGTCTTGGATTTTAGCAAGATCACTTTTGTAATCCTCTGAAGGATGGAGAATCCCCCCGATGCCAGCTTCCTTTTTGCCATAGTCGAGATACCCCAGAGCAATGGGCACTTCGGCCATTGAGGAAATATAGTAAAATCCTTTTTTCCATTCATGTCTCAAACTCCGCGTTCCTTCGGGAGTAATCACCAGCGCCATGGCCTTTGATTTGTTTAAAAGCACCGCAACCTGCCATACTACCTTCTTGCTCTGGTTTCGGTCAACCGGAATGCCGCCCATTTTTTTCAACAGAAAACCCAGTGGAAAGAAAAACGCTTCTTTCTTGATGAGGAAACTGGTTTTAACGCCAATGGCCCAAAGGGAAAGCCGCCCAAAAACGAAATCCCAGTTGCTGGTATGTGGCGCCATAAGCAATACGCAACGCTGAAAAGTTTGATGCGCTTCCACCCGGATTGTCCATCCGGCAAGCTTTAAGATGAAACGACTTAGCGATTGTAGCATTTCTTAATTGAACTTAGGTAAGCCATTATGTTGTGCAGAATTAAAAGTCAATTTCGAGGTTTAGTTTATCCTTGAGCTTGACGAGTTCAGGGTTCTTCTCTGCCATCTTCCGGTATTTCTCAAGCGGCGTGTAAGGAGTGTCGTCCTGAAATGAGTCAGCCATTTCGGTTTGGATCGAAATTTTTGGGTTCGCAAGCTGGTTCCGCAAATATCCTAATAATTCAGTTTTATGATCCGTAATTTCTTTTTGCTGAAGCTGGCTGTGAATCGTGAAGAGCACTACACTTTTTGCTTCGTCAACAAGCCTGGGCTTCGATTGTGTAAGTGTCGCGTGCAGGTTCGGAGATTTTACGGCAACACTTTTGGCAAACGATTCCCATACCTTTTCGAGCTGAAAATTGCTAATAAAACTTTCCACCGGTTCACCCGTACCATCATCATCTTCTAAGCTGTCGTCATTTGCTGCAGCAACTTCAATGGGTTTATCCGCTTCCTTGCTGATGACCGTTTTAATTGAAATCCCTGTTGTAGGCATCGCGGATGGAACAGCTTCAGCTTTAACAGGTGTTGGCGAAGGCGGCGCTGCCGGTTTTGGCTCGCTGACAATATGTTGTTGCACAGATGGCGGTGTGTAAGCAGGTTTTGATGTTTTATCTTCTGCCTTAACCGGAACTGATACAGGAATCGCGATGGTCTGCACGGGTTGCGCAACCTGACCGCCCAATGAACTGCCCATCTGTAGAATCGCTAATTCAATATGCAATCTTTTGTTATTGCTGGCACGGTAATCAATATCGCAGCGGTTCGCAATATCAAGCGCTTTGATCAGAAAAGCCGCTTCGCAGCGTGAAGCTTGTTTATAATAACGATCCTTGATTCCGGCGCCTACTTCAAGCAATTTGAGTGTTGCTGCATCTTTACTAATCAGAAGGTTGCGCAAATGATCGCCCATGCCAACTATAAAATGTTGACCATCAAAACCGCCATTGATGATATCTTCTATGATCAGCATTGCATCAGGCAGATGATTGTTGAGAAGGCAATCAGTAAGCCGGAAATAGTAATCGTAATCCAGTACATTCAAATTATCAATTACTTGCTGATAGGTGATACTGCGACCCGAAAAACTTACCAATTGATCGAAAATTGACAATGCATCGCGCATAGCGCCATCGGCTTTTTGAGCGATGATGTGGAGTGCATCAGGTTCTGCGCTTATATTTTCGTTTTGAGCAACAAACTCAAGCTGATGCATAATATCTTCCACCGTGATGCGTCTGAAATCATAAATCTGGCAACGTGAGAGTACGGTGGGAATAATTTTGTGTTTTTCGGTGGTCGCAAGAATAAATTTTGCATACGATGGCGGTTCTTCCAGGGTCTTTAAAAAGGCATTGAAAGCAGCAGATGAGAGCATGTGCACCTCATCAATAATGTAAACTTTGTAGCGACCTAGCTGCGGTGGTATTCTCACTTGGTCAATCAGGTTTCGTATATCATCAACCGAATTATTGGAAGCTGCGTCCAACTCATGTATGTTAAAAGAAGCTGATGTGTTGAACGATAAACAGGAAGGACATTGGTCGCAGGCTTCAATTTCGCTGGTAAGCTGCTGGCAATTGATGGTTTTTGCAAGGATGCGGGCGCAGGTGGTTTTTCCAACGCCACGCGGGCCGCAAAACAGGAAGGCCTGTGCCAACTGGTTGTTGCGTATTGCATTTTTTAATGTAGTGGTTATGGAAGGCTGGCCAACAACTGTTGAAAACGTAGCCGGGCGGTATTTACGGGCAGAAACTATGAAGTTTTCCATATCGGACTTGCGGGATTTTACGAGTCCAAACTTACAGGTTTATTGCTTAACGGCAATGTGAAAACCGGGTGGATTATAAAGGTTTTGTCAACAACGGTTCGAACCCGCTCTTTAAATGCAGGTCGCGCTGGGGATAAGGAATCTCAACGCCTTGCGCCTTAAATTTTTCAAAAATCGCGTAGTACAAATCGCTTCGCAGCACAAACGGCCTGTTGATGTAGCTGGTAGTCCAAACCAGTAAGAGAAAGTTCAGTGAGCTATCTCCATATTCATGAAACTGGACATCTGGTGGCGGATTTGTTAACACCCCTGGATGTTCTCTTGCAACCTGTAGCAGGAGTTTTTTAATTTTTGCCGGATCTTCCTTGTACGAAACTCCAACAGGAATTTTATAGCGGATATTCCGATCGTTATGGCTCCAGTTTATCACAGTGTTGCTGATGAATTCTGAGTTCGGAACAATGATGGTAATATTATCGTTGGTATTGAGGGTAGTTGCCCTGGCCGAAATATCGACCACATCGCCTACGGTGTTGCCAACTTCCACCCTGTCGCCAACTTTAATAGGGCGGCTGAAAAGTATGACCAGCCCGCTGATAAAGTTGTTGGTAATGTTCTGAAGTCCGAACCCGATACCTACCCCCAATGCACCGAATAATAAACCAACTGCGCTCAGGTCAATGCCCGAAGACTGAACAATGACGAAAAGGCCCAGCGAAATAGTAATGTATTTGAAAATAGAGCCAATAGATTGCCTTACACCAAGCTCAATCGAATAACGAGTAAGAATTTTATTAACAAGTATTCGTTTCACCAAGCCTGTAATAACGAATAACAGGGCTATCACCATAAAAAAAAGAATCATGCCCCATAGTGAAAAACTGGTTGAGCCTAAAGTCAGAATTGGTTCCAGGAAAAATTGACGAACTTTTTCCAATGTTTCATTTAATTCCATTCTTCATGCATTTTAGTACGAACCGTAAAAATAATCTAAGTTTTGGAACATTGCGATCTAAAAATGCATAGTTTTGTTTGCAACATCAACCTGGAAATCCTGTATGCTTCTGGTCTATGTTCCCAAGTCTACTTCACGCCTGCGATACACTATGCGATTAATGCTTGGTGAACTGTTGGGTTTAGAATATAACATCACTGCAAACATTGATGAGTTCAATGCTTATTCCGGGCCAAAGTTTACCTATGGTAAAACTTTAGAAGGCAACCACCTGCACTTTGCCTCCTTCGGTTTATTGTTTGAAACAGGCATAGGCACACCAATGATACAGGTCATCGAAAGCCAGGGTATTAAAGCTTTATTTCCGGTTTTCGAACGCAATTCTGCCTTACCTTACGATCCATTTTCTGCTGCATTTTTTATGGTTACACGCTACGAGGAGTACATGCCTTACCGCAAAGACCAGTACGGGCGATTCACCGCCATGGAAAGCATCGCACATAAACATGGATTTTTGCAGAAGCCAGTTGTAAACCATTGGGCCAGGCAATTGGGTGAGGCTTTGCAAAAGCGTTATACAGATCTTGTGATCAAACAGAACAAGTATCACTTTGTACCTACCTATGATATTGACCAGGCATGGTCATACAAAGGAAAAGGTTTTGTAAGAACCACGGGTGCATTTCTTAAAGCTGCACTAGCCTGGAATTTTTCGGATGTAGCCAAAAGAATGAGAGTAATTACAGGAACTGAGCCCGATCCGTTTGACACATACGACTATCAATTAGAGCTGCAAAGGCGGTTTCATCTGCGACCGATCTACTTTTTTCTTTTTGCGAGGTATGGCGGGTACGACAAAAACATTTCAACAACCAATACAACTTTCAGGCAGCTTATAAAGCGATTGGCTGATTATGCTGATGCCGGCATTCATCCTTCGTATGCCTCCAATACGGAAAATGATTCACTTAGCCTTGAAATAAAAGAGCTATCCAAAGTTCTTAACAAAGAAATCTCGCTTAGCCGCCAGCATTTCCTGAAACTGCATTTGCCTGAAACATATCGCAACCTTGCCTCTTACGATATAACAACGGATCATACCATGGGTTTTGCAGCATTGCCAGGCTTCAGGGCTGGCATTTGTACGCCCTATCAGTTCTATGATGTTGACCTGGAAACTGTAATTCCTGTTACAGTTGTACCTTTTGCCGTAATGGATGGCACATTGCGTGATTATATGAACCTCAGCCCTGAAGCAGCCATTGAAGTCATACACAAGCTTATAGCAGAAGTGCGATCAGTAGATGGCTTGTTTGTTAGCTTGTGGCACAATGATAGTTTATCAGAAACCGGCCGCTGGATTGGCTGGCGTCATGTTTATGAGGACCTGGTGAATAACGCAGCAACCTGAAAAAAATCGCGGGCATGATAAGATATCTCCAGAACAACGAAATTGATTACGAAAAGTGGGATGACTGCATTGACCGCGCTTTCAATGGCAATGTTTATGCATGGTCGTGGTATCTTGATCTCGTATGCGAAGGTTGGGAGGCGCTGGTTCAGGGAGATTATGAACTAGTGATGCCATTAACATCAGGCAAAAAATACGGCATCTATTATCTTTATCAGCCACCTTTTACGCAGCAACTCGGGTTGTATTCAAAAATACCTTCCGGCAACCTGGCGGTTAATGAATTCCTTGATTCGATGAAAATTCATTACCGGTTCGCAGAAATAAACCTCAACAGGCATAACAAAATAAACCACCAGGATTTCAATATAAAAATGCGGAAAAATTACGAGCTGGAGCTCATCAAACCCATCGCAGAAATCCGCAGCAACTACACATCGAATACTTCACGCAACATTCGCAAAGCGGAAAACGAAGGAATCAGCATTGTAACCAATGTTGATCCGGGCAGCATCATCACTATGTTCAGGCAGGAAAAAGGCGCTGAGATAAAAAAGCTTGGCGACAAGCAATACCAGATGCTTGAGAAACTGATTTACCGGAGTGCTTATAAAAACATGGCAATAACCGTAGGAGCATTTGACAAAAATAATGAGCTCTGTGCAGGTGCATTTCTATTAAAAAGCCATCACAGGATCGTATTCTTGTTTTCAGCCAACAACAAAACCGCACGCCAAACAGGCGCGATGCACCTGCTGATTGATAGTGTGATTCAACAGCATGCCGGTCAGGCGCTCACCTTCGATTTTGAAGGTTCTGAAATCCCTGGGCTCGCAAGATTTTATGCCGGGTTCGGATCAACCGAAACTTATTATCCATCAATCACATACAATCGCTTGCCATTTCCTGTGAATTCAGCTATCCGCCTATTGCAGTTGCTGCGCTTAAAGTGACAGGCAGTTTTATAAAACAGGAGCCAGAAAAAACGTGGCGGCAGATACGCAAGAACAACAGTACGTTTGGCTCCCAATATTTTTCTTGTTTTTAAGCAGCTTTATGTAAATTTGTCAAAATTTGAAAAGGCTAAGTCACATCAAGAGTTTATAACTGCAAATAAAATTCACCTATGCTAGTCAAAACCTTGGGAAATCAGAATACCATTCTTGATCAGTTTATCGCTGAAGTCAGGGATGTGCAGATCCAGCAGGACAGTATGCGCTTCAGGCGAAACATGGAACGCATCGGCGAAATATTTGCCTATGAAATAAGCAAGGAACTGGATTATAGGGCAACCCAGGTTACTACCTCACTTGGGGTTGCTGATGTGCCAATGCTCGCTGATTACCCGGTAATTGCCACCATTCTGCGGGCCGGTTTACCCTTGCATGCCGGCATGTTGCATTTTTTCGATAGATCATCCAATGCCTTTGTATCAGCCTACCGCCGCTATCATAAGGAAGGTTCATTCGACATCAAAGTAGATTATGCATCTTGTCCGAACATCGAAGGTAAAGTGCTGATCCTGTCGGATCCAATGCTTGCAACAGGCCTTTCCATGCACCTTTGTTATAAAGAAATCATCTCCAACGGAAAACCCTCGCATACACATTTTGTATCTTTATTGGCCAGTGTTGAAGGTGTGGAATTTATGAAACGGAAATTCAAAGGATCAGACTCAACACTTTGGGTTGGGGTAATTGATGCCGAGCTCACTGCCCAGGCATATATTGTTCCAGGCCTTGGTGATGCCGGTGACCTCGCCTTCGGTGTAAAAAATTAGCTTTAATCAAAATATTGATTACCATGAAGGTAAAGCATTCATTAATTCTGGAAAATATCCGGATTTCCCTGAATTCCATTCGGAGTCACCTGCTAAGAACAGTTATCACTATTATGATTATTGCCCTGGGTATTACAGCGCTGGTTGGCATTCTTACATCAATTGATTCGATTAAATATTTCCTGAACCAAAACTTTTCGATGATGGGTGCCAACACACTTACCATTCAAAACAGGGGTTTAAGGGTACATATGGGCGCAAACAGTACTAGACCAAAAACATATCGTCCGATCACTTATCAGGAAGCCATGCGTTTCCGCGAAGAATTTGATTTTCCGGCCCATACTTCCGTATTTGTTTATGGAACCGGAATTGCAACACTTACTTTTGGTTCTGAAACTACCCACCCGAATGTTCCGGTTATTGGCACTGATGACGAATACATTATGACTTCAGGCAACGAAATTATCAGTGGCCGGAATTTTAATGTTATGGAAATGTCTTTCGGTTCAAATGTCGCCATTATTGGAAGCAGCATTGTTTCAACACTTTTTAAAGCCGGTGTTGATCCGTTGGGGCAAATGATTGGGATCGGACCCGATAAGTTTATGGTGATTGGAGTGTTGAAAGAAAAAGGATCGTCAATAGGCATATCAAGCGATAACCATTGCATCGTACCTCTCGACGTTGTGCGCCGGAAATTTGCACGGCCCAATATGACATATTCAATCAACATCATGGTTCCCGATGCAGAAATGCTCCCTGTTGCCGAGAGCGAAGCAACTGGTCTTTTCAGGATTATCAGGCAAGTAAATGCTGGCGATGAAACCAATTTTGATGTTTCAAAAAGCGACAACCTTGCTGAAATGCTTTTCGATAACCTCAAATACCTGACAATGGCTGCCACAGTAATCGGCCTTATTACCCTCATAGGCGCTGCCATTGGTTTGATGAATATTATGCTGGTTTCGGTAACCGAAAGAACCAGGGAAATAGGAATACGCAAAGCAATTGGGGCCACCAAAAGAACAATCCGTAACCAGTTTCTTGCAGAAGCTATCGTAATTGCTCAGCTCGGCGGAATACTGGGAATCATTTTAGGCATACTTGCCGGTAACGGACTTGGCGCACTCATTGGCTCAGGATTTATAATACCCTGGGTATGGATCATTGGTGGCGTTGTACTGTGTTTTATAGTTGCGCTGGTATCAGGGATTTTGCCAGCAACCAAAGCTGCGAACCTCGATCCGGTAGAATCGTTGCGATACGAGTAATAAGCCCCAAGCTCAAGGTCTCAAGTCCCAAATCCCAAGTTCCAAGCCTCAAGTTTGAAGTCCAAAGCTCATTATTCAAAGTCTAAAGCCCAAATTCCAATTAACCATTCACTACTCTATTACTCCATCACCCCAACACTCCATTTCTCCACCAATTTACCATTTAACTAATTGACTATTTGACTACTGCGCTACAGTATAACTGCATCACAAATAAACCCGCGAAAATCTGTTTAATCCGCGTCATACGCCGCGGCGCACGTGTCAGCGTTCTATTAAAATCCTAAATCGTAAATCGTAAATCTTCAATCGTAAATCTAATAGGTTTTCTCAATCAACGCCTGAAACCCATCGCTGGCCCAGGTTTTTATTTTACCATTATCGGCGGAGTAGATGAGGTAAGCTTCCAGTTCCGGATTAGATTTCAGAAATTCAATAGTTGGTTCAACCCCTTTAACCATGAAAGCTGTAGCATAAGCATCGGCAGTCATGCAATCGCTGGCAAGCACGGAAGCGCTTAACAAACTGTGACGAACCGGATAGCCTGTAAATGGGTCAATAGTGTGGGAGTATCGCATACCATCTTCTTCATAAAACTTGCGGTAATTTCCTGAAGTGGCAATAGCTCTGTTTTCAAGGGCAATAACGGCTTTCAGTTCACGGCTGCTGCTCGCTTCGTCCGCAGGGCTTTCTACACCAATCTTCCATAAGCTGCCATCCGGTTTATGACCGTGGGCCAGCACTTCCCCTCCGATATCAACCAGGAACACCTTCACACCTTTCGATTGCAGAAAATCGCCAACAACATCAACGGCATACCCCTGGGCAATGGCGTTGAAATCAAGTTTTGAACCGCAGATATTCTTGGTTATTTTATTGCCCTGAAGTTCAAAGTTTTTATAACCAACAAATTTCAGCAAGCTATCTATGACGTGCGGGTTTATTTTTATACGGTCAGTAAAACCAAAGCCCCATGCATTCACAAGCGGACCAACTGAGAAATCAAAGCTGCCACCGGTTTTTTCTGCCACGTCTACGGACTTGAGAAAAACAGTCCTGAACCATTCATCCACTTCTACATCAGCCTCATCGCGGTTTATTCTTGAAATAATGGATTTGGGTTCGTAGGTGGATAATGAAAAGTTGAAAGCGTTGAGCAGGGAATCAATTTCTGGCTGGAAATTCCGGCCTTTGGTATCGTAATATGTTATTTCGTAATATGTTCCCTGGGCGCGCCCCTGGAATTTGAAGAGTTGGTCAGGAGGCGTTGGCTGACAGGAATACAGGCAAATAAACACCAGTCCGGTAAGAAGTTGGTTTCTCATAATATAGATGTTAATGATACGTATCGCCCATCAATCACTGGTAAGCATTATTGGAGGTTGCAGAAGCTACAGCGAAATGAAGATAAGATTCCAGTAGCTATTATCCTCCGAAATCGTCAAAGGCTATACTTTCGTTTGGAACACCCAGGTTATCAAGCATTTTAAACACAGCATCGTTCATCATAGGAGGCCCGCAAAGGTAATATTCCACTTCTTCCGGTTCGGGATGCTTGCTGAGATAGTTATCCAAAACCACCTGATGGATAAAACCTGTATAGCCTTTCCAATTGTCTTCCGGCAGTGGTTCTGACAATGCCAGGTTAAACTTAAAATTCGGAAAGTCTTTCTCAATGGCATAAAACTCATCCTCGTAAAAAACTTCACGTAGCGAGCGGGCTCCATACCAATAGCTGACTTTACGGTCGGTTTTTTCAGTCAGGAACATATGGAACAGTTGAGAGCGTAAAGGAGCCATTCCGGCACCTCCGCCAATGTAGAGCATCTCCTTTTTGGTGTTCTTAATATGGAATTCACCGTAAGGGCCTGATATCGTGACCTTATCCCCGGGTTTACGAGAGAATACGTAAGAAGAGCAAATACCAGGGTTCACATTCATAAATTTGTTTTTCGTGCGATCCCAGGGCGGAGTGGCTATGCGGATGTTTAGCATTACGATATTGCCTTCAGCAGGGTGATTGGCCATAGAATACGCGCGGAAAATAGGCTCGGGGTTCTTCATCGTAAGGTTGAATATGCCAAGTTTATCCCAATCTTCGCGATACTCATCCTCAACAACAATGTCCTTAAAATCAACCTCACACTTCGGAACATCTATCTGGATATAACCACCGGATTGAAAATCGAGGATTTCACCTTCTGGTAATTTCACAATAAACTCCTTGATAAAGGTGGCAACATTACGATTGCTCACCACTTCACATTCCCATTTTTTTATTCCAAAAATCTCTTTAGGAATACCAATTTTCAGGTTGTCGCGCACTTTAACCTGGCAGCCCAATCTCCATTTATCCTGCTGCTCCCTGCGGGTGAAATAGTCTTTCTCGGTAGGTAGTATATCTCCAGCCCCTTCAAAAACCTGGCATCGGCACATGGCGCAAGTACCACCACCCCCGCATGCTGATGGCAGGAATATACCTTTGTTTGAAAGTGTTGTAAGCAAAGTAGATCCAGGATCAACTTCCAACTCTTTATCATCGTTGATGGTAATCTTCACTTTTCCCTGTGGCGTGAGCTTCTTTCTTGCATAAAGCAAAATCGCCACGAGTAACAGAATAATTAAAAGGAAAATACCAACACTAATCAATATTGTAGCGCCTGTTCCGATATTTAGTATCATCATGGTAAATAGCATATTAGTATTAGAACGCTAAAGTTTTATTCCCATAAAACTCATAAAGGCAATGCCCATGAGGCCCGTTATTATGTAAGTAATGCCTAATCCACGTAGTGGTTCGGGCACATTTGAATATCTTATTTTTTCGCGGATTGCAGCAATGGCAACTATGGCAAGCAGCCAGCCTACCCCGGAGCCAAGTCCAAAAACAGTTGCTTCTGTGATTGTGGCATATTCCCGCTCCTGCATAAAGAGCGATCCTCCAAGGATCGCACAGTTAACAGCAATTAGCGGAAGAAAGATACCAAGTGAGGTGTACAATGTGGGTGAAACTTTTTCAATTACCATTTCAACCAACTGTACCATTGATGCTATCACAGCAATGAAAATAATAAAACTAAGAAAGCTAAGATCAACATCGGCAAAGGAAGGACTAAGCCACGACAGCGCCCCCGGCAACAATAAATATTTATTGATTAAATAATCAACCGGTACGGTAATGCCCAGCACAAAGACTACTGCAACACCAAGTCCCATTGAGGTTTTTACTGTTCTTGAAACGGCCAGGTACGAACACATGCCCAAGAAGTAGGCAAAGATCATGTTCTCAATGAAAATGGCCTTGATGAATATGTTGAATAAATCCTGCATGACGGTTCTCTTTTTTAGTCGTTAGTTGTCTTCAATCAGCACACGGTCACGGGTTCGCTGCATCCATACAAGAATTCCCACCACGATAAGAGCCATTGGTGGTAGGATGACGAAACCATTGTTCTTATAACCCATATCGTATATAAACTGCGGTATTAACTGGTAATTCCATAAAGTGCCAGAGCCTAGGAGTTCTCTGAAAAAGCCCACGATCACCAGGATGAAACCATATCCGATGCCATTACCGATGCCATCGAGGAATGAAGGCCAGGGTTTGTTGGCCATACCAAATGCTTCAAGACGGCCCATAATGATGCAATTGGTAATAATCAATCCTACAAATACCGATAGTTGCTTGCTCACATCGTAAACAAAAGCTTTCAGGACCTGATCAACAATGATTACTAGCGATGCAATCACAATCAACTGCGTGATAATGCGAATGCGCGGTGGGATCATTTTTCGAAGAATAGAGATGACCACATTGGAAACTGCAAGTACAAAAACCACAGAAAGCGCCATCACTACCGAAGGTTCCAGCTTAACGGTGATGGCAAGAGCAGAGCAGATTCCAAGAACCTGCACAGTGATGGGGTTTTCCCTTCCGAGTGGGACAGTAAGCAGTTTCCTGTTTTTTGCCGAGAACAAAGGTTCTTTTTCTTTTATTTCACTCATAGTACTTTTAAACTTTTAATGAATGGAAGATAATTCTCCAAACCGCTATACAACATTTCAGAAACACCGTCGCTGGTGATTGTACCTCCGGAGATAGCATCTACCTCATGGTCACCCGAGGCGTCTCCTTTAATGACCTTCACAGAAACGAAATTTCCCTGGCTGTCAAATATCCGTTTACCAATGAACTGGTTCGCAAAATCATCTGTTGATATTTCTGCTCCCAGCCCAGGCGTTTCACCTTTATGGTCAAATTTTACTCCAGCTATTGTTACAAGGTCTTCTTTAAGAGCAACATTGCCCCAAACCGGCCCCCATAATCCCACGCCCCGGATCGGAAATACATATGTCTTAGAATCATTAGGGGATTTAATGATGAATACCGGAAGCAGAGGCTCAGTAGTACTCTTGCCGGTGCGAAAATCGGCAATTTGCTTCAGCGCTTCATTCACTTTTATATCAAATGCCCTGACATTGCCTTCTTCAAAGCCACTGCTGGTATAAACAGCCTTAACCTCACCTGAAAGATTGACGGCAAGTTCCTGAACCATGTTTTCGTTGTAAAGGTCAATAGCATTGTCGGCGTTAGCAGGGATGTTAGATGCTGTAAGTATGTCCTGCATTTTTTCTATGCTGATATTCCTGTCCTGCATTGGTTTTAACAAGAGTGCCGCCGCAGAAAGTAATGTAGCCACAAGAATTACCATTATTGACGCAAACCGGAAAATATATGAGTTACTAAACATTGTACACTGGTTTAATGGTTTACGATTTCATTGTTACCCTTTTGAGTCTTTTCAATCTTCGCTTGATGTTTGCCTCTATAACATAATGATCAATCAAAGGGGCAAAAACATTCATGAGGAGGATGGCGAGCATCATACCTTCGGGATAGGCCGGGTTCACTACTCGTATGAGTATCCCAAGAAGCCCAACCAGAAAACCGAATATATATTTTCCACGGTTGGTTTGTGAAGCAGTAACAGGATCAGTAGCCATATACACTGCGCCAAATGCAAAGCCCCCCATAATAATGTGTTGCCAGAATGGAATGCGCATAAATTCATTAAATGCCCATAAATTAAATATCAGCCCCATAACCAACCCCCCGGCAAAAACAGAAAGCAGGATCCTTGCGCTGCCAACACCTGTAAAAATGAGTATAAATGCGCCGATCAGGATCATGAAAGTAGAAGTTTCTCCAATGGATCCGGGGATGAAACCAAAGAACATATCAAATGCCGAAGGTAAATTGTCAAGGTTGCCGGAGGCGGCTTCCGCCAATGGGGTTGCACCAGAATAGGCATCTGCTTTTTCAGCAATCCAAACCTGATCGCCCGAAATATCTTGAGGATAGGCAAAAAACAGGAAAGCACGGGCTGTTAGAGCCGGGTTCAGGATATTCATGCCTGTGCCTCCAAAAACCTCTTTGCCAATGATAACCGCAAAAGCGGTTGAAACTGCCACCATCCACAAAGGAATATCAGGAGGCATTATGAGCGGAATCAGCATCCCTGAAACCAGAAAGCCTTCATTCACTTCATGTTTGCGCGACTGTGCAAAAATAAACTCAATAGCCAGCCCGGTTACGTAGGATACAATAATGATAGGAAGCACTTTCGCCAGCCCAAACATGAAGTTATCCATGAGTGGCATTGCTTCGCCAAAAGACCTGTAATGCTGAAAGCCAACATTCCAGATTCCAAAAAGAAGTGGCGGCATCATGGCAAGCACTACCAGGCTCATGGTCCGTTTCATATCAATATGATCGCGGATGTGGCTGCCTTTGAGTGTTGTGATGTTTGGAACAAACAGGAAGGTTTCAAATGCATCAAAGGTAGAATGAAGCATGCCAAATCTTCCACCAGGCTTAAACTGTGGTTTGATCTTGTCAATGTATTTTCTTAACGCCTTCATTTATAATAGGTATATGAGAAGTCTGAAAAATGAATCACTTTTAGCTGGTTTCTTTCCTCATCAGGTCAAGACCTTTTCTGATGATTGATTGCATCTCGGTTTTTGAAGTATCAATGAATTCGCAGAGCGCAAAGTCTTCTTCATCCACTTCATAAATACCCAACCCTTCCATCAGGTCAATGTCGTTGATCATGCAGGCTTTGAGTAATTGCAAGGGAAGGATGTCGAGCGGGAAAACCTGCTCATACTTGCCTGTCATAACAAAAGCGCGATGCCCTCCATGCAGGTTGGTATCAAGTCTATATTTCTTTGATTTATTGAGCCATGAGAAAAAGGCCCTGGAAAAGCTGAACTTTCCGAATCCGGGAGTAGCCCATCCGATAAACTCGTAAAAGTTACCTTCAGGAATTACAGTAATCTGATTGTGATAAAACCCCAGGTATCCATCAGGCAGAATTTTGTCACCACTGAGCACATTGCCGCTGATTATGCGAACCGGTCCTTCCGACAGGTTTTCCAATAACAGGTTTTTGACTGAAACGCCTCTTAAAGTTTTATAATATACCGGTTTCAGAACCTCCGATCCTGTGAGGGCAATTACCATTGAAGCATCATAAACTCCCTCTTGAAACAACCGGCCAATCGCAAGCACATCCTGAGGATTAAGATACCAAACAATATCTCCTTTATTTATCGGGTCGGTTTTTGCAATATGTACGCTAACATTTCCGGAAGGGTGAGGACCGGCAAAATGGTTGATCTGCACATTCCTTGAGTTCAGAAATACCTTTGAAGTTGTTAACTTGCTGTGTACGTTCAAATGAACAGTGCCATTGGTTAACTTAGCAAGGGCATTCAACCCGGTTTGAAACAACTCCCCTTTTCCATGAATGATAAAATCATAATCAGGTGCAAGTGGAGCGGTATCAAAAGTTGATACATGAATAGCTTTGGGCATTTTATAAGGATCGGCAATTACTGAAAACGGACGCTGCCTGATGCACGGCCAGATACCACTTTGAATAAGTTTTTCAACAATTTCTTCGCGCTTAAGACTTTGGGGATCTGCGCTACCAAAATCTATATGTGAGTTCATGCCATCGGCTTCAATTCTTATCTCTTCAAGAACGCGTTTATCGCCTCTGTGAATCTCTATCACCTTCCCGCTAACCGGAGCAGTGAATAATATCTTTTCGTTGTATTTGTTAAAAAACAGAGGCGATCCAGCCTTTACTTCATCGCCTTCCTTTATCAGAACTTTTGGAAAAACGCCATTAAAATCTGTAGGTTTAATAGCATAATGATTTGAAGATAAGTCTTTCATTATCTTTTCGGCTTCACCCAGCAGGGGAATATCAAGTCCTTTGGTGATCTTAACAACTTTGGTCATAAGGAGGGAGTGTAAATCTGTTAAGCATTTTCGGTTGCAAAGGTATACAGAAAAGTAAATATATAAATGCTGAAATCAAATAAATCTGTTGAAAAACTGTCTTTGTTGGCTTGCTATTTGCAAGCATTGGCAAAAATAGGATAATTGAAACTGCTTGCTCGACAAAGCATAATTTTTTCTTAAACACTTATTAACTATTTTTGTCATACCACCAAAAACGCAACCGTATGAGTTTCTATATTATGACCCGGAAGTTACAATTTATAGTTTTTGCGACCCTTTTTACTTTGGCAACCTGTTATATACCAGGCATTGCTGCTGCCTCAAAAGGTAATACTAACACTGCCTACCGCATCCACGACGACGTTTATCACAACAACATAAGGACTGTAAACCTCAACAGGCTGGGTCATGAATTGTCATTTCCTGTTATCAATTTTAATGCAGGTGAGCAATTTCACTTGTCGTTCGATGACCTGGACAGCGACGTTAAGCCTTACAAATACACCGTTGTCCATTGCGATGCCACCTGGAATTTATCTGATCTCTGGCCAACGGATTATTTAAGCGGATTTACTGATGATCAAATTGACAATCATAGGTTCTCATTCAACACCCTGCAGCCATATACACATTATGAGCTGGTTTTCCCAAATGATAATTTTGGGTTTACCTTACCAGGCAATTACCTGCTGATTGTTTATCCTGGCAACGATACCGATAATGTTGCATTTACACGTCGTTTCAGTGTTGTGGATACAAAGCTCAATGTTGAGGGCCGCATCCGGATGCCACCCACTTCATCAGAACGAACAAAGAAACATGAAATCGGATTTAAGATCAATACCCAGCAATACCGTATCATTGATCCTTACCGGAACTTAAAGGTGATTGTAAGGCAAAATAACCGATGGGACAATGAACTTCTTCTGCAACCTTATCAGGACCGGGGCAATGAACTGGACTATAATTATGCCGATGAGTCGAACACATTTTATGCTGTGAACGAGTTCAGAACCCTGGATCTTCGCACCGTGAGATACCTCACGAAAGGTGTGCAGGAAATAGAGCGCGATGCTGAAGGCTATCATTTTTATCTTTGGACTGAGCAACGCCGTACTTTTATTGCTTACACCCATGAGCAGGACTTGAATGGCCGTTACCAGATATTGGCCGAAGATGTGTATGATCCGGCAATCGGTTCAGAATATGTATATGTTCACTTTTCGTTGCAGGTAGATAATTTTATTCCTCTCGCGGATGTTTTCGTCACAGGTATGCTCAGCGACTGGCAGTTCAGGGATGATAACAGAATGCAATACAACAGGCAAAAATCGGCCTACGAAGCGACACTTTACTTGAAACAAGGATTTTATAATTACCACTACGCCTTGCTCAATAAGGGTGAAAAGAGCGCTGATACGGGCTTTTTCGAAGGCAACCACGCCGACACAGGAAATGAATACACGATTTATGTTTATTATCGTGAACCGGGAAATCGTTATGACAACCTGATCAGTGTAAAAACGCTTAATTCAAGAGATTTTTTATAGACTGCGGCTAAGCAGAAACGAAAGCTGAACTACCAAAATTAAAGCTTTTCGCAGGTTTCTGGTTTGTTGAATTCGCAGGAACATGCAATGGGTTTGCCACTAACCGGATCAACACTGCCACAGGATTTTGTGAAGCGTCCGTTCTTTTGCAAAAACATTTTTATTGCAATTCCGATCCAGGCAAGGCCTACAAGCAACACTGCCATCAACATTACTTTCAGGAAAGTCATCATTAGTTTTAGCGGGATTTATTAGTTCGTAGATCTAATAATTATAACAAGGTTAACTGTCCGTTTGTTGTGCCCATCGAAGTATAATTCTTCGAACCCAAACCTATATAGCCACCTTTGAAAAACACAAAGGTACCTGTGCGATCAAGTTTCAGGTTTGAATAAACATTTTTTTCATGAGTTTTCCGAAATTTATTCACGTGTTTCGAAATTTCAGATAAGTGCAGGGGATTATCATGGCTTTCGAGGTATTCCTGAGCGATTTGTTTGATCGTGCCGGTTTTTACCTGATCCCAGGAAGCAAGGGCATAAGTACTTGTTTTTCCGATCGCAACTATGGAATCCAACGTAAGAATTGAAGATCGCAACGATTCAATGCTTGGAGGAAGCCTGAGTTTTCTTGCTTTTAGCTCGGCAGCAATATCCCTGAGATGCATGGGACGTTTAAAGTCTTCTAATATCTGGATGACGTGTTCCGAAAGTTTCACTTTTGTATTCCTTAAAACCAATAGCATATCATTGATATTGCAGCGATAGCCAAACTCACCGGAAGCAATCTGTTTGCACATATCTACAATACGTTCAAAATATGAGAACTTGCCAGGCCTGTAAAACGTTCTCACATAATGCCTGAAATCAATAAAATAATTTTTAGTGATGCGGGCAGAAGCTTTCTCTGAAAGGTCGTGATAAAACTCGGCAAAGTCGAACTGCTCGGCCAACTTGCGGTTAATGAGATAATAATGCTTGTATTTATTAAGCGGTTCCTGAAAATAATATAAATCATTATGATAAAGCATGGAGAATCCGAATGCGTAAAACCGGGCCGTACAACCTAACTCTTCAAGCTGGTTTATCTGATCCTTAATTTCTTCATCTACAAGGATGTAATCTTTATTTCTTTTTAACTTGTATTGCAAATGCTTATCAATAAAAGACAACTCATCGGCAAAAGGCGCTAAAATTTCCCTGATCTTAAATGGAATTTCGTGCGATACCTGCCTGATGCGTTCACGAGTGATGCCGTATTGATTGCCAATAGCTTGCAGGGTTAGCTTTTTTTTATTCTCAAAATATCCGAGGTTATGCTCAAAGATGTAATATTCCCTTTCGTTAAGTAATTTTTTCAGGATCAGCAATATAAACTGAAAAAACGGGAATCTTTCTTCAAGAAATGCATGGCGGAATTTTTCAGCATCCTGCGAACTCAGGTTAAACTGCTCAAAACAGAATAGTTTGTATTCTTCAAAAGTGCGGTGGTGGTCATTGGAATTTATCTCATCAGGTGTTACTTTGTATTTCTTGAGATATTTTTCCGACATGGCTACCAGTTCGTTGTTCGATTTTTTGCCACAATTTCGCAATGACAGAAAATCTCCATGTTCCTTGTAAAACTCCAGTACCTTGAACAGGCTATCGAGGGAATTGTCGAGGCATATGTTTTTTGCCCTTTCTGAAAGGCCTTCCGTGATTTTGAGTTCAATCAGGTGGTAATTAATTGGAATATGCTCACTCACGATTTTTAGTGTTAAGATTATTAAATTGTTGGGTGACAAAGTTAATAAAAGTAAGGTGGAAAAGCTAACTTCGCAAGCAGAAATTTTCAGGCTCTAGTTTTTCAGGAAGTTCTTTCTGAATTCCCAGCAAAGTATTGCTGCTGCAACCGCGGCGTTTAGCGACTCAGGACGTTTGGTTCCGGAGCCGTCATGTATGAGCGCAGGAATGCGAACCGGATGAGTAATATGCGATAGCAAGCCGGGAGAAATACCATGCGCCTCGCTGCCGATTATAATAATACCATTTTTTGTAAGCACTGTTTCGGTGATTGGTTCGCCCCCAAGCAATGAGCCGTAAACAGGTATTTCTGAACGCAGTTTTCCGAGGGTCTCTTGTAAATCGAGATAATGAACATTCACCCTGGCAATTGAACCCATCGTTGCTTTCACAGTTTTGGGATTGTAAAGATCAACAGTTTCTGGTGAGCAAATTACATGCTTAATCCCGAACCAATCGGCGGTTCGCACAATGGTACCTAAGTTTCCCGGATCGTTAATGTTATCCACCATGAGTACGAGCTGCTCCGATGCTGTGGTCGGATCAAAAAAAGGTATGGGAATATACAAAACAGCCTCTGCCTGGTTTGGCGTTTTCAATGTGCTGATACGTTCGAGCTCATTCTCGCTTGCCTCAAAAGCCAGGATTTCCATTTTGACAATCAAAGGCTTATGTTTTTGTAGCCATTCACCGGTCGCAAAGATAGAATGGAATTTTAGGTTACTTTGCAGTAATTCCTCAACAAGAGTATCGCCTTCGGCAATAAAACAACCGTGTTCCTTCCTGAACTTTTTTTGTTGTAACGAGCTGATAAACTGAATTTGACTGCGACTGAGCATAAAAAAACCCGGTTTGGTTAAACCGGGCTAAAATAAACATTTTGTACGAAGGATTATTCAGCAACCACCTCAAATTTGATGGTAGCCTTCACATCCTTGTGCAAATTAACTATGGCTTCGTAGCTACCGAGTTCTTTGATTGAATCGCCGTCAAGTTTGATCCGTTTGCGGTCAACATCATAATCAAACTGTTCCTTAAGGGCTTCGGCAATCTGAAGGGCGTTTACTGAACCAAATATCTTGCCGGTTGTAGCAGCTTTGGCGCCGATGCTGAGCGAAACTTTTTCAAGTTTTGCAGCAATTGCTTCAGCTTCGTTTCGGGCCTTACTCTCTTTGTGAGTTTTTTGTTTCAGGTTTTCGGCATTCACCTTGCGGTTTGTCTTGTCAGCAACGATGGCAAGTCCCTGTGGAATCAGGAAGTTTCGGGCATAACCATCCTTCACGGTAACGATATCGCTCGCGTAGCCCAGGTTCTGAATATCTTGTTTTAAAATAACGTCCATGATCTCCTCCCTCTATTTTAATAAGTCAGCAACATAAGGCAATATAGCAATGTGCCTGGCGCGTTTTACGGCCTGGGCAACTTTTTTCTGGTACTTGGTAGATGTACCGGTAACACGGCGTGGTAAAATCTTACCCTGCTCGTTGATGAACTTCAGGAGGAAGTCGGCGTCTTTGTAATCAATGTATTTGATGCGGCTTTTCTTAAAGCGGCAATACTTTTTCTTTTTAATATCTACGGCTATCGGCGTCAGATATTTAATATCGGCATTTCCTTGTGCACTCATTTTTAACAGATTTTAGGTTCAATAAAATTTTAGGATTCCACAGGTACTTCAACTGCGGCTGCTGCTTTGGCGGCCCGTTTCTTTTCATTGTAGGCAATGGCGTGCTTGTCGAGCGCAACAGTGAGGAAGCGCAGGCAACGTTCGTCGCGTTTGTACATTACTTCCAGATCGGCTATTACGCTGCCTTCGCCGCGAAATTCGATAAGGTGAAAGAATCCTGTGGATTTTTTCTGAATCGGGTAGGTGAGCTTGCGCAAGCCCCAATCGTTTTCAAAAACGATTTCCGCCCCTTTTCCTGTTAAAAAATCTCTGACTTTTTTTACCGCTTCCTTCATCTGATCTTCAGACAAAACGGGAGTCATAATGAAAACGGTTTCATACTGTCGTATCATTCCAACAAAAATTAAGGTTATTGATATTTATTAATTGCTTTTCCTTCAGAGCAAAACACCCTTTTGGAAAATGAGGTGCAAAGGTAGAAAATAATTTGATTGCAGCAAGATGTTCATAGAAGATAAACAATGGAATAACCAGAAGCCTATTTGCTGAAATTCTGTAGAATCTCTCCACATATAAACTCTGCCGCCCTGCCATCGCCAAAAAGTGAAGGATAAGACTTCGGAGGATCGTTCATAAATTGGTTGAAAGCATCAAGTATACTTTTCGTGCTGGTCCCAGCGAGGATTGCACAGCCATTTTCAACAATCTCAACCCATTCGGTTTCATTACGTAGGATAATACAGGGTTTTTGAAAAAAGTATGCTTCTTTCTGAACCCCGCCCGAGTCTGTGATGATCATGGAAGCATTTGTTTCAAGCATAGTCATATCAAGAAATGATACTGCCGGGATCATCTTTAGTTTTTCGTTTTTTGTAATCTTTGACTTCAGGTCAGAATCCCCAAGCTGCTGAATCATTTTGGCAGTTCGCGGATGAAGGGGAAGTACAATATTCAGGTTGTAAAGCCGCGTAATCCCGTCAAGTGCAAGCATAATCTCTTCAAGTCTTTGCGGGTCGTCGGTGTTTGCTGGCCGATGCAGAGTAGTTAAGATGTATTTTTCGGGTTCGAGTATTAAATCTTCAAGAATAACAGAACGCTGCTTTGCAATATTATCAAAAACCAAAGTGTTGTCGTACATTACATCACCGCAATGAAAGATACCAGGATTATCCGGTGTATAAGGCTTGTCGTTTTGTGGGTTGAACCCTTCTTTTATCAGGTTGCTGTAGCCAGCCATGGTTGGTGAAAAAAGCAATGTAGAGCAATGATCACAAACAATTCGGTTGATCTCTTCGGGCATTGATTTATTGTAAGATCGTAAACCTGCTTCAATATGCACGACCGGAACCTGTAATTTAGCAGCAGCCACAGCGCCTGCCAGCGTAGAGTTGGTATCACCGTATAATATTATGCAATCGGGTTCTTCGATCAGGATCACGCCTTCTATTCCTTCCAACATCTCGGCAGTTTGAACCCCATGGCTGGCCGAACCGACCCTAAGGTTATAATCAGGCGCAGGAATCTCAAGTTCATTAAAAAACACCCTGGACATGTTATCATCGTAATGTTGCCCGGTATGCAGTATCACTTCCGTGATCCGATCACTGAAAGAATTCTTTATTGCACGGCTCAATGCGGCAGCTTTGATGAATTGTGGCCTTGCGCCGATTATTGTTAGTAGCTTAATCATTTAATTTATTTTTAATTCAAAATTCAAAATTCAAAATTCGAAATTCAAAATCCTCTGTTTTAACTAGATAAGGAACAATGTTGAATCCAGAATCTTGAATCTTGAATCAAGAATATTGAATCTTGAATTTCTTGAATTTTAAATTAATCCTTCATCAGCAAAACTATAGTAATTATTCTCACCGGCAATGATATGATCCAGCACTTTGATGTCGAGCAGGTCACCGGATTGTTTGATTTTACGGGTCAGTTTAATATCATCTTCACTTGGGCGCAGGTTTCCTGAAGGATGGTTATGCGCCAAAATGATGTAACACGCGCTGTGATCAATCGCAATTTTGAAAATCCGTTTTGGGTCTGCAACAGTACCTGTTATACCGCCATCACTTATATTTTCTTTGCGAATTACTTTATTGGCACGGTTAAGCAGCAATATCCAGAATTGCTCGTATTGGCTCTCGCCAATCAGGCTTTGCACAATTTCGTAAGCATCCCTGCTGGTGCTTATAGAGGGTTTCTGCAAGGAATCTGCGGCACGGCGTCTGCGCCCAAGTTCAAGGGCTGCAACGATTGCTAAGGCTTTGGCTTCACCAATCCCTTTGAACTTCGACAGACTCTTTACATCAAGTTTTGAAAGTTCAACAAGGTTGTTTTCTACTGAACTGAGAATGCGTTTGCACAGATCAACGGCTGATTCTTCTTTATTGCCCGAAGAAATAAGGATGGCAAGTAACTCAGCATCGCTGAGAGCACTTTTTCCCTTTAGTAAAAGTTTTTCGCGTGGGCGTTCGTCTTCGGCCCATTGACGGATGGATGGCTTTTTGTCGTAGGTTTCCATGGTGATGGTTTTAGAATGCTAAAATAAGAAAAAGGGTCATTATGTTTCCATAATGACCCCCCCAAACAAACCATGGAAAAGAATTACTATAGAGAATTCACCTTCCTGGTCAACTTTGACTTAAGGTTAGCAGCTTTGTTCTTGTGAATGATATTCCTTTTTGACATTCTGTCAATCATGGAAACTATTCCCGGAAGTTTTTCGCCTGCTTCCTTTTTGTCCGTCATTAAACGGAATTCCTTAATTGCGTTACGCATGGTACGGGCATAATACCTGTTGTATAATCTCTTTTTCTCAGTTGCCCTGATGCGTTTTATTGCTGATTTGTGATTTGCCATTGCTTATTCTTTCTAACTTTTTTGTAGCCCGTAGGGGAATCGAACCCCTGTTACCAGGATGAAAACCTGGCGTCCTAACCCCTAGACGAACGGGCCGTTTTGTTTCGGGACTGCAAAAGTAGTACTTTTTTTAAATCCACAAAACATGACCCCCAAATTTTTTTATTCAAATGTGAACGCCAGGGTGAAAATCTTAGATCTTAACTGATCAATGCCTTCTGTATAAATGATGTTTTCCTTTTTAAGCAGGTTTCTCAAGCCGTATGACATCCTGATTTCGGTTCCAAATTTAAAATACTCGTTATAAAAATCAAATCCAACGCCAAGGTCGAAGTAAATATCATTTCTGAAAAGCTTGATTACTGTTCCATCCGTTTTCTCACTTCGCCGGGCATCAGAAATAAGGTCAATAGAATATTTTGGGCCAGCGATCAGATAACTGCGGATATTATTTAATCGTTTGGATTTATATTTTACAAGCAGTGGAAAATCAACAAAAGTGGATTGTATAGGCTTCCTAACAATAATGTTTTCCACAACGCCCTGAAACTCTCTTTCAATAAGATATTCCAAATTGCGTTCGCCAAATGAAAGCGAAGGGATAAAACGCAAATCGAAATAATTGGCCAGACGCAGGTTTGATACAATTCCAATGGTAAAGCCCCAGTTTGGGTTGGATTCAACAGTATTTAACCTTGCCCAATCGGCGGGTATATCAGGTGTTTGCTCGGGGGTGTAAATTGTGTGGGTGTATAAAGGCATATGTTCAATTGAGAACAACATCTGGTTGATCCCAAGTGTGAAACCAAAATTATAGGGCTTGTGATCGAAATGAATAAGATTATGTGGTCTCTTGGTTTGTGCTGAAAGCTCGACACAACTTTGGATTACAAGCAAAGAAAACAAAAACAGGACGGGCTTTTTAGGAATCATCATTTACTTTTGGATAATGTAATGATTAACGGCCTACTTGTGATTTTATTTTTACGACTTCGCTGCAACATAAATACTGGCAATCCCAAATGTTAACGGATAGGTTTTCACACTGCTAAAACCTGCTGTTTCTAACTCAGCGGCAAAAGCCTTGCCATGTGGAAAAGTTTCAACTGACTCAGGAAGGTAGGAATATGCGCCCAAATCGCGGGAAATCCAGCGTCCGAACCGCGGGAGAAGATGCTTGAAATAAAACTTGTATAGCTGTTTTACAGGAAAATATGATGGCATGGTGAACTCAAGCACGGCAATATTTCCATTGACTTTGAGCACTCTGTTAATTTCTTTCAGGCCTTTTTGCAGGTTTTCAAAATTTCTGACCCCAAAGGCTACCGCAACAAGATCGAATGATTTATCGCTGAAAGGTAGTTTCTCAGCATCAGAATGTTTAAGGGTGATTTTTTGATCCAGCTTAAGCTTCATCAGCTTTTGCTGCCCAAATTCCAGCATTTTTTCTGAAATATCCACGCCGGTAATTTTTTCAGGATTTATCATAGCCAGTTCAATGGCAAGATCTGCTGTGCCGGTAGCAACATCAAGAATAAGGCGTGGCTTAAAGGTTCTGACAATTTTTACAAGCCGTTTTCGCCAGAGCCGGTCAATGCCTAAAGATAAAAAATGATTTAAAAAGTCATAACGGTGAGCGATGCTGTTAAACATCTGCTGTATCTGCTCCTTTTTCTTTTCGGGTGCAACCTTCGTATTGGAGGCCTGGTTCATACGTTTCCCCCAATGTCTATATTCAACACTTCACGAAGCAAGCGATCTTTATCAATAGGAACCACACCGGAATATTCGCAAACTATTCCACCGGCAAGGTTCGCAATAAAGGCCATAATATAAGGTTCAACACCAAGGGCAACACCAATTGCTGCAACGCTTATCACTGTATCTCCGGCTCCTGAAACATCCGAAATGGATCTCAAATGTGCGGCAAGGATATCTACCTTATATTGATCATGTTCTTTGAAACGTACTACAAGGCCCTCATCGCCAAGCGTTACCATTACCATTTCAAGTTGTTGATTTTCCTGTAGTAATGCAATACTTTCAATCAGGGATGTTTTATCAGAAGCATGGAAATTGGTTTTCAACCCTTCGCGCAATTCTTTCAGGTTGGGTTTAAACAGTTTCACTCCCCGGTAGGTTTCAAAATTCTTTTTCTTTGGGTCAACAACCACGGGTATATTTCTGGTTTGTGCCAAACCAGTAACTTTTTCGATAAGTGATTTTGTGAGAACTCCCTTGTTGTAATCCTGAAGAACTATGACCTGTATTGTTTTCTCCCGGATCACAGATGAGATATTTTCAAAGAGCAAGTTTTCAATTGCTGGAGTTAAGTCGCTGGTAATCTCTTCATCAACCCGCAGCATCTGGTTCTTATTGCCAATAATGCGGAATTTGGTTGTTGTAATCCTTTCCTGGCTTTCAAGTATTCCACTAGTATCAAGGTTTTCTTTTGCCATCAATTCAAGGAATTCCTGGCTTTTACGATCTTTACCGATCACTGAAAAAAGCAAAGGGGACGCACCAAGCGCTTTGATGTTGAGGGCAACATTGGCAGCTCCGCCGAGCATATTTTTCCTGCTTGTAAGCGACACAACCGGCACTGGTGCTTCAGGCGAAATCCTGTCAACCTGTCCATATAAATATGCATCAACCATCACATCGCCAATTACAAGCGCATGAACATTGCTGAAGTCATCAAAGATTTGCCGTAGCAGGTTATGATCAATCAAGGTTCGGAAATTTAAGTTTTATAACAACGATTTTCAACAGAATGTTTTTCCAAAAAAGACTCAGCAAAGCTAACTCAGCTTATCAAGCGCTTTGCGAATACGCGCAACTGCCTCAATCAATTGCTCTTCGGATGCGGCGTATGAAATCCGGATGCAATTTGGATTTCCGAATGCAGAACCTGGTACAAGTGCTACATGAACTTCGTTCAAGATATAATCACAGAGTTGATCGCAGTTTTCAATTTTCTGCGAACCATGCATCTTGCCAGTGTATGCAGTGAAATTAGGGAACACATAAAATGCCCCTGGAGGTTCATTAACTATTATATTAGGAATTTCACGCAGCAGCTTGAGTACAAGGTTACGCCGATTGAGAAAAGCCTGTTGCATTTCTTTCAAATCCTTCGATTCATTTGGATCGGCAAGCAAAGCGGTAATAGCAGCACGCTGTGAAATGGTGCAAATGCCTGATGTAACCTGCCCCTGCAATTTGTCGCAAGCCTTGGCAATTGACAGCGGACCAGCCATATATCCCAGACGCCAGCCGGTCATACTAAAACCTTTTGAAACACCATTGATCACTATAACCTGGCCTTTGATGCTATCAAACTGTGCAACACTCTCGTGCTTGCCTGTAAAGTTTATGTGTTCATAAATCTCATCAGAAATAACATGTACGCGCGGATATTTAACCAAAACATTAGCTAAGGCTTCCAGCTCGCTCTTTGTATAAACTGAGCCTGAAGGATTACAGGGACTGCTGTAAATCATCAGCTTGGTAAGGGGTGTAATAGAAGCTTCAAGTTGTTCAGGTGTGATCTTGAAATCCTGGCTGATAGGAGCCTCAATATATACCGGAACTCCTTCAGCAAGTTTTATGAGTTCTTTATATGAAACCCAATAAGGAATCGGAACCAGCACCTCATCACCAGGATCAACAAGAGAGAGAATAACATTTGCGATGGAATGCTTGGCCCCTCCTGAAACGATGATTTGTTCCGGCTTGTAATCAAGATTGTTGTCGCGTTTAAGTTTTTGGCAGATTGCCTCCCGGAGTTCCAGATATCCTGCAACCGGCGGATAATGCGTAAAGTTTTGATCAATAGCGGTTTTCGCTGCTTCCTTAATAAATTCGGGGGTGTTGAAATCGGGTTCGCCAATGCTGAGATTTATGACATGATGCCCCATAGCTTTTAACTCCCGGCATTTGCGAGTCATGGCAAGGGTTTCCGATTCTGAAAGATTGTTTATCCGCTGCGATATCCAGTCCATATTCTGTAGTTTTTGATGAGTTGATGAAAGGGCAAATGTAAGTAAAAACAAGTAAATTGTTAATGACATTATATGCCTCTAAATATTTAGCCATTGCTTTAATTGAAATGATGATGAAATGGCCATTTCAAACTATTTAGCGATATTTGCCACCGAATTGAAAACTGTAAATCAGATTCCTGGCTATGCTAATTTTTCTCGAAATCTTAAAATATACTCTTCCGGCGGCTATCATGTTGCTGGCGGTATATCTGATAATTCACAGATTTTTTAAGCATGAAGCTTTGAAGTTTGAAAATGAGCGTCACCGGGCCATGCAAAAAGAAATTTTTCCGGTTCGCATGCAAGCCTACGAGAGGATAATTTTGTTGCTCGAACGCATTTCACCTAACCATCTGATTTTGCGTATCAGCCAACCGGGTATAAACGCCCTGCAGTTTCAAGCTTTGCTGGTTCAAAACATCAGGGATGAATTCGACCACAATTTATCACAACAACTGTATATCTCAAGTGGAGCCTGGGAATTGGTACGAACTGCGCGGGAAGAGATGATCAGGCTGATAAATTCTGCGGCTGGCCAATTGCGTGGTGATTCGCAGGCACATGATCTGGCCTCCAGGCTTCTCGAATTACATGCTTCTCTTGAACATGATCCGGTTGCCAGGGCGATTGGAGCTGTTAAAGAAGAGGCGGGAACATTTTTGTAGAGTAGCAAGGAGCGAAGGGCTTAGAGCAAAGGGCAAAGCGGCTTGCTCTACAATCGTATGATCATTGTATGACCATCGCTCCACTACTGTTTGACCATTGTATGACCATTGTTTGAACACTGTATGAACATTGTATAATTTTCGGATGACCAAAAAATGACACCAAATCCATTAACCAATAACAGAAGGGCAGCAATTTCAGGAGCCATAGCTATCTGCTTTGCGGCAGCAATGTGGGGTGTTGATGGCATCGTACTCACGCCAAATCTTTACAACCTTGATGTTGGGTACGTGGTATTTATGCTACATCTGATTCCATTCACAATCATGAATATTTTCCTGTTCAGGGAATACAGGCATGTAAAGGAATTTACAAGGGCTGATGTAGGAATTTTGTTATTGGTTGCCTTGTTCGGAGGAGCTATTGGTACACTATCCATAGTGAAAGCACTTTTTTTAGTCGAGTTTAAGAAACTGAGTATAGTAGTTCTTTTGCAGAAAACCCAGCCAATTTTTGCAATTGCTCTGGCAGCCATTATGCTCGGCGAAAGGCCACGCAAGGGGTTTTTTATCTGGGCGATTCTGGCTATATTTGCAGGCTACTTTTTAACTTTTGGGTTCAAACTTCCGGATGTAGAAACAAATAGACAGACAATTTATGCTTCTTTGTTTGCACTGCTTGCTGCAGCTTCTTTTGGAAGTGCAACGGTTTTTGGGAAAAAAATTCTGAACCGGTATTCATTCCATACAGCCACTTTTTACCGCTATGGCTTTACTACTGTACTTATGTTGATTTTTGTTATTCTTACGAACCAATTTGAACAATTGGCGTTGACAACCACACGTAACTGGCTTATTTTCTTCATCATAGCATTTACCACTGGTTCTGGGGCCATTTTCCTGTATTATTATGGTTTGAGGCACGTGCGGGCTATGGTTGCAACAATTTGCGAATTATGTTTTCCCCTCACAGCTATACTCCTTGATTATCTCATAAACAAGCAGCAATTAACAGCAGTACAATGGATCAGTGCATTAATACTGATGTTTGCCATAGTTATGCTGAACCTAAGGCACGCTTCAGCAGAGTCATAAATAAAGTGTTGCAAAAAAAAGTCCGGTTATAGGCTAACCGAACCTGATCAGATTCATAATCCTAAGAAATTCACACTTAATTCTGAAATTCTTTAAGAGCTTCCATCAATTTTTTGCGGGTAAAGAAAATGCGGCTTTTCACTGTGCCTATGGATAGATTCAGCTCATCAGCAATCTCCTTGTACTTATATCCGGCAGTATGCATTTCAAATGGCAATCTTTGCTCTTCATCCAGTTCAAGGATGCTGGCATGGATTTCCTTGGTTGAAAGTTCGCCCTCAGGTGTAAATTGCTGCTCTCTGCGTGGAACATTCAGATAATAAAGATCCTTGGTGGAATCAACAATAGTGCTGGCTTTTACATTGCGCCTGTAATTATTAATGAAAGTGTTCTTCATTATTGTGTATGTCCAGGCTTTCAGATTTGTATTCTCGGCAAACTTATCCCGGTTGGTTAAAGCTTTAAGGTATGTATCCTGAATCAGGTCGTCAGCTTCTTCGGAACTTGAGGCAAGAGTATTGGCAAAAAATTTAAGGCTGCTATGCAGATTGATTAATTCGAGGTTGAATTCGATCGCTGTCATAATGGTTCGGGATTTGATTAATAATTTTGTTTGTTTAAATCTTGATGAAGCAAAGTTAAACACAAAGTCAGGTTTCCGGGTATCAAAAACTGTTAAAAATTTGTTAAAAAATATTGTACGTCATTATTTGACTGATTCCATGCTTGTTACATCTATTAAGAATTACTTCACTTAGTTCATACAAAAATCATGCATATTAAACAGTAGATATTAATCATAATTTTATAATCCTATTTAATAGACAGTTAAGTAGTTTTATGCGACTACATGTTTCGTGACAGGTTGTCGGTGTCATAATCCTGATACCATTAAATCGTACTCAGGTATGCTTTTGAAATAAAAAAAATGGAAATGCCCGCTAATCTATACGGAAATAAAATCAGGGATATCGCTCGGGTTCTCAAGAAGGATGATGTTTTCAGGCAGGCTGATTAGATGCTCGCGGGTTTGCAATCCTGTAATAAAGATTACGACATCAGGGAGGCCTCTTGACAGAGTATTAATCAGATAAAGGTACTGTTCGTTTGTTTGTGCTGCAGTGATTACAGTGAGCATATAATCCGGAGCCTGGATTTGTGACACTTTTTTTAAATCCTCGATGGGAAGTGATTGTCCGAAATAAAGCACTTTATGACCATGCTTTTTTAACATGTACCAGGAAAAAAGAAGACTTAATTCATGCAATTCGCCTGGCGGAAGAAAAAGAATGAATTTCTTAGCCTCAGGCGATGGGGTTACCATCAGACCATCAATGGCTGCAATAATTTTTTGGCGGATAAGATTTACAATAAAATGCTCCTGTGCAGGATTAATGGTGCCAACTAACCAGAGTATCCCGACTTTTTCGAGAAATGGATAAATGATACCTGTAACCGCATTTTCGAAACCGAGTTTTATTAGGGCATTGGAAAGAACTTTTTCAAACTTTTCTTCATTTAGCTCCATCATAGATACAATGAGGTGCTCGATCTGAAGATTATAATCATTTGAACTCTCTGAAATATCCATCACTTTTTTACTCAACTCATCTGTCGACATCTTTACGATTGAAGAAATCCGGTAACCATAGCGGTTAAGCATAGAAATATTCAGTAGCCTTTTCAGATCATTGTCAGAATAATAGCGGATGTTTGTTGTGGTACGTTCGGGAGTTACAACCCGGTAGCGTTTTTCCCAGATACGAATAGTGTGCGCTTTGATCCCAGTTATTTTTTCAAGATCAGTGATGGAATAGTTAACCATTGATGTCTGCTGGTTTTGTGTTGATGACTTTTGCCCTATGGAAAGGATTAGTAGTAAATATTTGAGATGTTTAATCGTATCACGACTTATCAGTAGTAATGCATAAAGGTTAACAATTCTTTAATGAAAAAGTTTGTAAAACTCAATAATACCCTCAATATACCAGACTTTACATTCTTTTGTATCACAGCGATTCAGCAATGCTGAAGTTTAATCTTGGAGCATCTGACGAATTTTATCGAATGCAATGTCAATGCCTATGACATTTTTCCCGCCTGCGGTTGCAAAATAAGGTTGCCCTCCTCCTCCACCCTGGATTTCTTTCGCTAACTCCCTTATCATTTTACTTGCATCAAGTTTGCCTTCAGCAAGCAAATCCTTACTTATAATCAGGCTGAGGTTTGGTTTTGAATCTTTTACCGAACCTAATAACATTACCAATCGCTCCCCGTTTTCCTTCAGATCATAGGCTAATTCTTTAATAGCATTTGCATCAAGCTGTGTGGTTTGCGTTACAAGATTCATATTATTAATAGGGATGGCAAGCGCTAAAAGCTTGTCTTTCTCAATTTGTGCAAGCAAACTATCCTTTTCAGCTAACTGTTTTTGCAACAGGTTGTTCTGATCCAACAAATTCTTAAGTCCCTTGAGTGGATCGGCAGTATTTTTAATCAAGCCAGCCAGTTCATCCAGCAAAGCAATCTTGTTTTCAATATATTCGTCAGCTTTTGTGGCAGTTACAGCCTCAATCCGCCGAATGCCAGCCGCAATTGCACTTTCCGAGATGATCCGGAACAATCCGATTTGCCCGGTAGCAGAAACATGAGTTCCTCCGCAGAGTTCAACGGATTCGCCGAAACGGATCACACGGACCTCTTCACCATACTTTTCACCAAAAAACATCAAGGCGCCGATTTTCTCAGCATCATGCCGTGGCATGTTGCGGTGTTCGTCAATCGGAAGGTTCATCCTGATCTTCTGGTTCACAAACGCCTCAACCGCTTTGATCTCTTCCTGGGTCATTTTACTGAAATGCGAAAAGTCAAAACGCAGGTAATCCGGCCCCACGTACGAACCTTTCTGCTCAACATGCGATCCCAGAATTTTACGCAAGCCCTCGTGCATTAAATGTGTAGCCGAGTGATTATTGGCTGTGAGCGTCCTGCTTCCGACATCAACAATCGCATCGAAGACAGGTTCCGGCTTTGCTGGAAAAGATTCAAGAATATGAATTATCAGGTTGTTTTCTTTGCGGGTGTCAATAACCTGATAATGGACGCCATTCTGCTCGAAGAAACCTTTGTCGCCAATTTGCCCTCCACTTTCGGGGTAAAAAGGAGTAATGTCAGTGATGGCATGAATAAGATCCTTTCCTTTGGATTTGACTAAACGATACCTTAAAAGATTCACCTGTGCCTTGGTTTCATCCCAACCTGTGAACCTGGTTTCGCTTTCGTGGCTCAGCATGATCCAATCGCTGGTTTCCACAACTGCGTCATTGCGCGAACGTTGCTTCTGAAGGCTGAGCTCAGATTCGAATTGCTTCATGTCAACTTCAAGGTTCTCTTCGCGGGCCATGAGTTGGGTCAAATCAATCGGAAAACCATAGGTATCATAAAGTTCAAAAGCAAACGATCCTGAAATTACACCACCATGTTTCTCTTCCCTGGTGTAGTTCTTAAACCGGTTGATTCCGGTGGCCAGGGTTCTGATAAATGAAGCTTCTTCTTCATGAATTACCTTACTTATAATTTGCTGCTGTGATTTGAGTTCTGGAAAAAAATCACCCATTTCTCCAACAAGTACTGGAAGAAGTTCGAAGATAAACGGCTCTTTGCGTTCAAGATAACTATATCCATACCGGACTGCCCGGCGCAGTATCCTTCGGATCACATAACCGGCTTTATTATTCGACGGAAGTTGACCATCAGCAATAGCAAAGCTTACGGCTCTGAGATGGTCAGCAATAACGCGCATGGCAATGTCTGTCTCGGTTTTGATTCCATATTTAAAACCGGTAATTGACTCAATTTTACGGATTACGGGTTGAAAAACATCGGTATCGTAATTTGATTGTTTATGTTGCAAAGCCATACACAATCGTTCGAAACCCATACCTGTATCCACATGCTGAGCCGGCAGTGAAACCAGCCTGCCATCCGATTGGCGGTTAAACTGAATAAACACAAGGTTCCAAATCTCAATAACCTGTGGATGCCCTGTGTTTACTAAGTCTTTTCCTGGAACCAGAGATTTTTCAGAATCACTTCTTAAGTCAATATGAATTTCTGAACATGGGCCACATGGACCGGTATCGCCCATTTCCCAGAAGTTATCCTTTTTGTTTCCTTTAAGGATTTTATCTTCGGTAACAATTTCATTCCAATAACCGAAAGCCTCTTCGTCCCATAGGATTCCATCGTGTTCATCGCCGCCAAAAACGGTAACGTACAAATGCTCAGGCGAAATTTTATACACCCCTGTCAATAATTCCCAGGCCCATGCAATGGCTTCTTTCTTGAAATAATCGCCAAAAGACCAATTGCCAAGCATTTCGAACATGGTGTGGTGGTAAGTATCGTGCCCCACTTCTTCGAGGTCGTTATGCTTTCCTGAAACGCGAAGGCACTTTTGCGTATTCACCACCCTCTTGTACTTTGCCGGGCTATTGCCAAGAAAGATATCCTTGAACTGGTTCATACCGGCATTTGTAAACATCAGTGTCGGGTCGTCCTTAACCACCATCGGCGCCGAAGAAACAATCTGATGGCCCTTGCTCTCAAAGAATTGCAAAAATTTTTTTCTTACCTCAGATGAGTTCATAGAGTTAAAAATTCGTAAAATAATGGCTGTTAATAGGTCAGTTTTATCAAAAACTTGCAAAGTTACTTTTATTTATTAATTTTGTGACCCGAGGGCAATTCTCATTCCTAATTTTGCGAACCCATTATATTCTCCAATAATTCTTTAGGATGGCTAAAAACAGGTATCGTTTCAACAACAAAACACTTGAGTTTGAAAAAGTACAGGTTACATCTAAAGACCGACTTCGCCGGTTTTTTTCACACATGCTTACCGGAGTAGTTTTCGCTACAGTTGTAATTGTTTTTGCCTATAATTTTCTTGAGTCGCCCAAGGAAAAGATGCAGCATCGTGAAATTGAGAACCTGAAACTGAATTACGAAATCCTTAACGACAGGCTTGATCAATTGTACACTGTGCTCGAAGATCTGCAGGACCGCGACGATAATATTTACCGTGTAATTTTTGAGGCCGAACCGGTTCCCACCTCCATGCGTAAAGCAGGTTTCGGTGGAACAGACAGATATGCAAGACTCAGCGGATTTGCTCATTCGGATATTGTTGTCAACACAGCCCAGAAGATTGATATCATCAGCAGCAAACTTTATGTTCAGTCAAAATCTTTCGACGAAGTATTTGATATGGCTAAGAATAAAGAAAAACTGCTTGCTGCACTTCCGGCCATTCAACCGGTAAGTAATCGTGATTTGCGCCGCATTGGTTCATTTTATGGCTACCGTACCGATCCGTTTTACAAAATCAAGAAATTCCACGAAGGCGTTGATTTTACTGCGCCGGTTGGAACCGAAATTTATGCTACTGGCGATGGTGTTGTTACCAAGGTTGAGCGTTTGAAAGTTGGATATGGAAATTATGTTGTGATAAATCATGGGTTTAGTTATGAAACCCTGTATGCCCATTTATCAAAATTCAACGTTAAAAGAGGTCAGCAGATCAAACGCGGACAAGTTATTGGCTATGTTGGCAATACCGGGAAATCAACTGCCCCGCACCTTCATTATGAGGTTAGGCGTAATGGTAAGCCGGTCAACCCAATTCACTTCTTTTACAGCGATATCACACCCGAAGAATACGACCAGTTGATTGAACTCTCAGCCCGCCCTGGTCAAACGATGGATTGATTTTTTCAAAGATGCCCCGCTCTAAAAAACAAATTGAGAAAATGTATTTCACCATTGGTGAGGTAGCTAAACTCTTTGGGGTTAACACGAGCATGATCCGCTTTTGGGAAAATGAATTTGAGATCATAAAACCACAGCGAAATAAAAAAGGCAACCGCTTGTTTACCCGCACTGATGTTGACAACTTCCATCTCATCTTCAACCTGGTTAAAGAAAGAGGTTACACCTTGCAAGGTGCAAAAGAAAAATTAAAAAACAATCCACAGGACACTCTCCAGGAATTTGAATTGGTGAAATCCCTCAAGGTAATGCGCGAATTCCTTACTTCTATTAAGGACGAACTGGATAATCTTCAGAAGGAGGCAAGGTAGTTCCTTTAATTATTAGAAGTACAGCTTTTTCTCGAGGTAATTTGCAACATAGTCCTTTATCCCTTCTTCAAGAGTATGGAAAGCATGCTTATAGCCGGCCCGGCGAAGCTTATGCATGTCAGCTTCAGTAAAATATTGGTACTTGTCGCGGATATCAGCTGGCGTGTCAATATAAATTATGTTTTCTTCTGAACCTGCAGCAACAAATGTAGCCTTTGCAAGATCGGCAAAACTACGGGCTTTACCGGTTCCAAGATTGTAAATACCTGATTCGGGTTGCGTCCGCATTAAAAACATCAGTACCTCAACCACGTCTTTCACATAAACAAAATCGCGGAGTTGCCCTCCATCAGCAAAATCAGGATGATGCGACCGGAAAAGATTCACTTTACCGGAATTTTTCATCTGGTTGTAAGCATGAAAGATAACACTGGCCATCCGGTTTTTATGGTACTCGTTTGGTCCATATACATTAAAGAACTTCATCCCGGCCCAAAAAGGTGGCATTTTCTTTTGCTTCAGAACCCATTTATCAAAGTCATTTTTTGATTTGCCATAAGAATTTAAAGGCTGAAGCTTTTCAACCAGTGAATGATTATCGCTGTAGCCATGCTCACCCTGTCCATAGGTAGCTGCTGATGAAGCATAAACAAGCGGGATGCCAGCATTGGCGCACATTTCGAAAATCATTTTGGAGTAATTCAGGTTCAGTGCGTCAAAAATATCCTGATTGACTTCGGTTGTATCGGTTCGGGCACCAATATGAAACACGAAGCGCACATCGCCCTGATGTTGCAGTAACCAGTGGTGAAAATCATTCCGGTTGACCAAACACCGGAAACTCTTATTTTCAAAATTACTCTGCTTGCTTTGAGTTGAAAAGTCATCAACGAGCACAAGATCATCAATCTTATCCTCGTTCAGCCTGCCAACCAAAATACTGCCTATAAATCCCGCTGCGCCGGTAACAATAATCATTTCCTAAGGTATTGAGTGAAATTCAAATGAGTAATCAGAACCATGCAAAAATACATAAACCGTTTGTAATGTATTGGATTCATTATGCGATCCGTATGTGTTAACAAAAACGATCATTAGCGAAATAGCAACTTTAAGAAGGTTATTGGCTGAACCATGGTGGTGAACCATTACAACCCATCGAAACCAAAAGATATGTTTTTGCAATTTTCAACGTTATCGTTGATAATTGCTACTTTTACCCTCAATTTTCTAATCAATCTTTGTTCATACATGACCAGATCGTTTAAACACTTTGCTGCAGCCTTGAAATTGATACTCATAAAATCAGTATTCGTATTTGCCTTATTGTTACCATTCCTTGCTGCCGCGCAGATCAGTAGTGGTGGTATCCCTCCGGGGTTCATACAAAAATCGGATGATCCAACAATTCAAACAGTAATGGTTCCTGCTCCGGAAACCGAAACCTTGCTCAAGGAAGATGAAGAAGCGGGCAAATGGGGTGTAGCCGAAAGAATAGGCGTACTCCTGCCAATTCAAATTACGCCTTACAATAATGGAGTCTGGAAACGTCTCCCAAATAACAGCAAGCAATGGCGATTGCTCATCGGCTCTGAAAAAGCAAAGCAATTATCATTATATTTCGAGGATTTTTATCTCCCACAAGGGTGTGAGTTATATGTTTACAATGTTAAAAGAACCAAACTCATTGGTGCCTTTACTCAGCAAAATAATCATGAAAGCGGCCTATTCGCTACAGAGCTGATTTCCGGCGAATCGCTGATCATTGAAATGGTTGTTCCTGCTGATGTGCCAGAACAACCTTCATTCACCATCACGGATTTGTTGTATGCTTACAAAATTGAAAACAATGATCTAAAACAGTTTAGAAGCTCCGGTTCATGCAATGTTAATGTAAATTGTATCGAAGGTTTCGGTTGGCAGGATCAGAAAAGAGGAATCGTAAAGATCAATTCGCGTGTGGGAAGTACCGTTTTCAGATGCTCCGGTAGCCTTTTAAACAATACCCGCTTTGACTACCAACCCTATCTTTTTACCGCCGATCACTGCGCCCGCTCAGGTTCTACCTATGCTTCCGAATCTGACATAGGCCAGTGGGTTTTTTATTTCAATTATGAAGCCAGCGATTGTCCGACACCGATGATAGAACCACCAGCAGTATCGCTCACAGGTGCATCACTTAAAGCCAATATAGGCGGTGGTAATTCGTATATGGGAAGTGATTTCTGCCTTGTACTTCTTAACAATGAATTACCGCCGGCAGTATTACCCTATTTCAACGGATGGTCAAGAGTTGACTCTTCTTCACCGTCAGGCGTTGGTATCCATCATCCTAAGGGAGACATCAAAAAGATTTCAACATACACTGAACCTTTGGTTTCGAGCAACTTTAACTCCAATACTCCAAACATGTACTGGCAGGTGAGATGGAGCGAAACACAAAACGGACATGGTGTTACCGAAGGAGGTTCTTCGGGATCGCCAATTTTTAATAATGAAGGACTGATTGTGGGTCAGCTTACGGGTGGTGCGGCTTCCTGCACAAACCTGACCGGTGCGGATTATTATGGGAAAATTGCCAAATCATGGGAGTCAATGGGTGATACACCGGACAGGCAGTTAAAATACTGGCTGGATCCTGATAACACAGGGGTGGAAAAACTTCAAGGAACTTTTAATGTATTGCAGGTGGTTTCTCTCTTCCTTGCAGATACCAGTGCTTTGCAGGCCGGCCAGAGCATTGGTTTCAGAGACATCTCAATTGGTGAACCCACTGAATGGAAATGGATTTTTCAGGGTGGCGAACCTGCTGAGGTAACTGGCAGAGATCCGGGTCATATTACTTACTATACCTATGGGGATTATGATGTTACCCTGATTGTAAAAAACGAGTACAGCACCGATACCCTGGTTCGTGAAAATTATATAAATGTTGTTCCGGGGATGTTTCCAAATCCGGCCAACGACAATGTGACCATGCTTTTAGGCAACCATGATGATGAGGAGTTAATATTTCATGTAACTGATATTACCGGACGGCCAGTAACTTCATGGCAGTACGGGATTAAGAACCTATATTCGATAAACCTGAATACATCAGAGCTAAAACGCGGGGTTTATATTGTTACTATATCGCGCAACAATGGCTCTACCAGCAGGCACAAACTAATTATTGACCGGCAACTCTACTCCAACTGATGGCCTGAAATGGAATACTTTCTCCATTTATCTATTGCGGCTTGCATGTCCGCTGGCAATTCAGAATCAAAATGCAATTCCTTTCCAGTAATGGGATGTTTGAATCCAAGCGATTTTGCATGCAAGGCCTGCCGCGGAATCAGATTGAAGCAATTCTGAACAAACTGCTTGTATTTTGTGAAAGTTGTTCCTTTTAGAATTTGGTTCCCACCATATTTTTCATCATTAAACAATGGATGCCCGATAAAACGCATATGCGCCCTGATCTGGTGAGTTCGTCCGGTTTCAAGCTGGCACTCAAGCAGGGTCACATAGCCAAAACGCTCCATTACATTATAATGTGTGATGGCCGGTTTACCATATTCACCATCCGGATAAACGAACATGACCCGCCTGTCCTTGGCGCTGCGCCCAATATGTCCTTCAATTGTGCCTTCATCCTCTGCAACATCGCCCCAAACCAAGGCGATATATTTCCTTGCTATAGTGTGCTCGAAAAAGTCGCGTGCAAGCCGTGTTTGAGCAAGTTCATTTTTTGCTACCAGCAATATTCCACTTGTATCCTTGTCAATTCTGTGAACCAAATAAGGATAGGTTCCCTCACCATAGTTTTTCTGCTGGAAATAAAACAGCAGTGCATTCACCAATGTTCCTGTAAAATTCGCATATCCGGGATGCACAACCATTCCGGCTTCTTTATTCACCAACAAAACATCATTGTCTTCATAAACTATATGAATAGGTAGGTTTTCGGGAATTAGCTCAAACTCACGTGGAGGCTGAGCCAGAACAATGGTTATCACATCGTTTGGTTTGACCCTGTAGTTGGGTTTTACGGCTTTGCCATTTACCAGGATGTTGCCTGCATGGGTTGCAATTTGTATCCTGTTTCGGGTCACATTCTCAAGGCGGCCCATGAGGAACTTGTCCATACGCAACAAACCCTGGCCTTTGTCAACAACCAGGCGGTGGTGCTCGTAAAGATCGGTTTCTTCTTCCAGAAGTTCTATGAGATCGTTCATTTCAGGGATTGCGTTTACCTAAGAACCGTGAAACGCGTAACTCCGGTTTGTTGGCCGCTAATTAAGCGCAACAGATACATCCCGGAAGGCAGGTACGAAATATCCATGCGCTTGCTGATTGTACCTTCCTGCATCAAAACACCGGTCAGGTTCAGGATTTGAAATATGCCTGATCCTATCAACTGCTCATCAATCTTTATATTAATAAACCCATCGCATGCGGGGTTCGGAAAAACGAGCAAAGGAATGCTTGCCGCAAAACCTGGCCCGATGCCCGAAACACCAGTGGTACCCAAAACCGGCCGTATCATCAAAGCGCCGTCAAACATTGAGTTGAACCATGTATCACCCAGAAAATAGAACATTTGCTCGTTGGCTATGTTGTTGCGATCCAACCCAATATTCAGGAGATCGGCAGTGGTTTGTTCCAGACCAACGTAAAACACGAGGCCGGGAAACCCGGCATTGTCAATAAAAATATGCTCGTTGAAATTGTAGGCCCGAAAACCGTTAAGGCCCTCGCCGTATTCAACCCTGTCAAAGAGTTGCTCATAAATAAGATCCCCGGGTTTTCCTCCAATGTCGTTCCAAACCTGAAAATGAAAATATCGCTGGTTGGCATCGTTCAGTGTCTGATTAAAGAAAATGCTCACCGAGGTTAGTGTATCCGGTGAATTCAGGCGAAACTTGTACGCCATCATGCCCCCTGCACTTGACAGCCCATAGCCAGCTTCGGCTGTTCCATCATCATAAGCGTAATAATCGCGGAAAGATTGGGTAAAATGTAAAGTGTCGTTAGGTCCAGGAATATAATTATCCTGGCTTTTCAAAATATGTGTGATCTTGAAGATTGCTTCTTGATCGTTATTTACAGGAAAAACAAAGCTTACTGGCGGCCTGGCAATAGCTGGCTGGCTCACGTAACCTGCATTGGCAAAGGGTTGAAAAGTAAAATTACCAGATTCATAGGTTTGTAAGTGACTGCCATCGGATCGGGTAACAGTATAACTATACGATCCTGTAGTTGCTGCATTATTAAGATTGCTGACCCGCACCCGGAGCGAGTCGCGCATTTCATTCACAAAGTTTTGTTTGTATTGGCGGTAGGGCATTGCCTGATAATTTTTCAGCAAACTACCCGGATTGTTTACCAGGGCTATATCGGGATAAAAAACATCATCGATTGAGCGACCGGCATTGATGTAAATGTAATCAACATGCCAATGATCGCGGTTGCTTTGCCAACTTGGAGCAGTGGGGTAGCGGATGCTGGCAATATTATAGAACCTGAACCTGAATCCTGGTTTTAGGTATGCCGTATCCACAATTGGAATCATAACATTCTTGAAGTACGAACCATGAAGGGCAAAAAATGCATTCAATGTCATCCCCGGAGTGCTCCACACTTTCACCCATTGTTTCAGGGAATCAACTGCATGATCGTGAAAGAACTCAAGTACAAGGGAGTCGCCTTCGGCAGGGGCAAATCCCAGGCCTTCGGGCTGATAATAGAAGCTCAGGTAAATTGAATCCGATGCATCAAGCGCTTTGGGTTCAGGCAGAAAAACAGAATCAAGACGAACTGGATGTGAAGTTAGATAATCAGACCTGAAGCGATTGTCAGAAGCATTTGAATGAAGTTCACCGTTGGCATCAATGGCATCGAATGTAGCCACCCCGGCAGTGATTGGAAATACCGGGTAGTCAGTATTAATAAACACATCATGATCAGTCCAGCGTGCTGAAGCCGGAAAGACTTCCCCGTCAGAAAAATCATCGAAGAAAGGCAGCGTGAGCAGGACATCATTTTTTAATGATGGCTTGCCTTGTGCTGCAATTGCCCCTTTTACCGTTGTATTAACCTGAAGCCCTGTTAAAACTTCCTGCGCTGGTAAAATTCCGACAAGCAGGATGAAGGTTATTAAAATTGTTATTGTACGGATCATAATTAAAAGATAGGATCAGAGTAAATGCTGTCGTTGTATAACAACGTGTCAGGAAGATAAATATGCAACAAGGAGTCAAAATTAAAATCAAGTTCAGCACGGTACCATAAGTCAATCTGTTGGCCCATTTTGAGATATGCATCTGCTTTCCAGGGCGGATTTTGCTTATAGACCCTGGCGTTGCTATCTGCACCGCTTTCAAAAATGTTTGCACCGGTGTTAAGAAAGTTTTCACGTATAAGGTGGTGAGCTTCGGCCTGGGTCAGACCAAGAAGAAATGGAACGGAAATTCTTTCACTTCCGAGGCCCTGGCCAAGTACCAGGTCAATCTGCGAGCCCTTGAGTACGAATGTTCCCGGCGCAATTACTTCGCCTTCAAAAAGTTGTTGCAGAACTGCATTTTTAGCTATATCGGGAATGTATTCAAGTTTGCCAACCAATAAGCCATGCGTTTCAAGCGATGAAACAGCCTGCCGGAAAGTAAGGTCAACCAGATCGGGGATTTGCACTTTTTCAGGAAGAATAGCAACGGTGGTAAGGTAAATCTTCCGACCCTGTTTTACCAATGAATTGGGTTGTGGATCTTGCACAACAATGCTCCCTTTCGGCAGCGAATTATCGTAAACAGAATCCAGCACGACAAATTCAAAATCCTGTCCAATGCGATATTTATCAATATCTGAAAGAGTGAGTCCTGAAAAATCAGGCACACTGAGATGCTTGCCATGCTGTGTGTAAATTGCCAGGCCCTGCCATGCCAGGAATACCAGAACTACTACAATGACAAATGCAATTAAAAGTTGCTTGAAAAAAATCCTGCTGATTAGAAACCGACCCAAACTCATTTTGTGTACTTTTAGTCCGTTTTTCGGCCCGGCAATAGTTGATTGCGAACACACTTAATAACACCAACAAAGCTTTGTTTATTGTCTGACCGGGGCAAAGATATGAATTAAACCAAAGCATTGACCGGACGCCGTGGCAGCCGGCATTAACTGAATTTGTTAACCCATACATTCAACCAATCCCTGAAAAAAGGTATTATGAAGAAAAATATTGCACTCATTACCGGTGGAAGCAGCGGTGAACTTGAAATTTCGCTGAACAGCGCTAAAGTGATCAGCCAACAGCTTGATAAAAACCTGTTCCATGTATTTACAGTCGTTATTCAGGGCAAGGACTGGATATTCCAGGAAGCAACAAGCAGGACTTACGTTGATAAAAACGATTTTTCCCTGACACTCGATGGTAAAAAGTATTTTTTCGATTGTGTGTTTATTGCCATTCACGGCACACCGGGAGAGGATGGCAAGCTTCAGGGATATTTTGATATGCTTGGCATCCCTTACACCGCTTGCGATGTTTACACTTCATCTTTGACCTTCAACAAATTCTTTACGAACCTGGTGGTTGAGAACCTCGGAATTAAAACCGGCAAACTTCAGATCTTAAAGCTTGGCAAAAACTTTGATTCACAAATCCTGGTGGATCAATTAGGATTGCCATGTTTTGTAAAACCCAACAAGAACGGTTCGAGTGTAGGAATTACAAAAGTTAAAAATGAGGATGAGCTTGTACCAGCCATTGAAGAGGCATTCCGGCACGATGATGAAGTCTTGGTTCAGAAATTATTGAAAGGAATTGAAATTACCTGTGGCTTGCTCAGGTATAAGGATGAACTTGTTATTCTTCCGCTTTGCGAGGTAGTTAGCAAAAAGGAGTTTTTCGATTACGAAGCAAAATATACCGATGGCATGGCTGATGAAATTGTGCCGGCACGCATCAGCGACGAGCTGACTAAAAAGTGTCAGGATCTTTCCGCATTTCTGTATGAAAAATTGAATTGCAAAGGCATTGTGCGCTTCGATTATATGCTTTCAGGCGAGGAATTTTATTTTCTTGAAGTGAATTCTATTCCGGGATTGTCACAAAACAGCATTGTCCCTAAGATGGCCAGGAACATGGGCCTTGAAATGAAGGAACTGTTTACTATGGCCATCGAAGAATCCATTCACTGGCATGGAAAACGCCGGAAATACATCAACGGTGTGAATCATAAGTCTTAAGAAAATTAATGAGTTTTTTCACAGCCAGCGCACGATGGCTAATTTGATTCTTTTCATCCAATGTCATTTCCGCGAAAGTTTTTTCAAATCCGTCAGGCACGAAAACAGGGTCGTATCCAAAGCCGCTGCTTCCATGCCTTTCATGAATAATGCGGCCTTCAACCTTCCCCTCAAAAAAATAATGATCCGAACCTAGCACCAGGGCAACAACGGTGCGAAACCGGGCGTTTCTTATTCTCTCATCTTTAAGCTCTTCGAGAATCTTGCTGATGTTATCATCAAAACTCCTGTGCGACCCTGCATAGCGAGCCGAATAAATCCCCGGCCTTCCATCAAGCGCATCAACTTCAAGGCCAGTATCATCGGCAAAGCAGTCGTGCCCGAAGTTGTTTTTGACGTAGAGCGCTTTTTGCAAGGCATTGCCTTCGAGTGTGTCACTGGTTTCGTGAATATCTTCAAAACAATTGATTTCGGCCAGCCCGATAATATTCCAGATTGGGTTTTGCTGCTGAACCATGTTGGTTTGCAGCACAGCGTTGATTTCTTCAATTTTATGCTTGTTCTGTGTTGCGAATACGAGTGTTTTCAAATGGGTGAGGGTTTTTGGTTAATTGGTTAATTGATTTGGAGTGTTGGAGTAATGGAATAATGGAGTAATGGAATAATAATTCAAAATTCCAGATTTTGGATTTTGGATTTTGAGCTTTGGGCCTGGGGCCTGGGG